>CAZGMU010000457.1:0-3795 GCA_964526975.1 uncultured Planctomycetaceae bacterium | reverse complement strand
GACCCGGCCCGCGCGGTGGAGCGATTTTTCGCCGATCCGAAAACGGCCGACGTCATTCTCTTCACCACGTCCGCCAACGGCCGAGCAGCGCTCGAGGCGTTCAACCGGTTTGGCCAGGAAGCATCGCTGCGCGACATTCCGGCCGTTCTGCTGCTCGACCAGAATCATGGCCACTGGGAAGCCCATGCCCAAACGGGCGAGCATCGGGCCGTAGCCAAGATGCCGATCAAGATGCGCGATCTGCGAGGCACGCTGGTCGAGGCGATGCAGAAGAAGGTTTAGCACGATTCGTGGGTGCGGAAGCAGCTACGCTACGATTTGTGGATTCGCTAGGACCGCTACAAGTGGAACGCCTCTTTTTGTGGAATCGACAAAATGTCGTGCGGGTGGTTTTCCGCGACGTACGTTATTGCATGAATCGCCCATTTGCAGAGGCAGTTCGCCGAGCCCGCAGGGATAACGGTCGATGAACGCCTGCGCCACTACCGAACCACCGATCACGTCTCCCAATGCCGGCTATATGTCTGTGCATGTGGAGCTGCTGCGTCGCTTGGAACAGGCGGTTGTCGATATCTACGCGCGACGGGACGCTTCCCGCGAGCCAACACTCTACCTACGTGCCGGTTGCAGTATTGATCGCACGCAAACCGCGCGGCTGGTGTGCCGCGGTTCGAAGCAGATCTTCGTGCGGTCTGAAGACTTTCACCAATTTGCGTCCAATTTGTTCGAAGCGGTAAACGCCACGGCAGAGAACGACACCGTCGAGCCAGCCGAACGATTCGCCGCGCTGCAACTCGCCATGGCCGTCGAGATCGAACGGGCCACGCGGCTCGTGGACTCAGGTCCGTATGTTGCTGCCGCCGAGAAAGCGGGGCGTGGGCTGACGTCGATCTTGGTCAACAACGAAGTGCTTCCCGCCGATTTGTTTCGGCTAGCGCGGCACGATTTCAATACGTTCACGCATATCACCAACGTGGCGAGTTACGGCGTGATCCTGGCAGAGCGGTTGGGGCTATGCGAAGAGAACGAATTCGAGTCACTGGCCAAGGCAGCGATTCTGCATGATCTGGGAAAGCGATTCATACCGACGAGCATTTTGCAGAAGCAATCGAAGCTGACGGCCGAGGAACGGGAGATTGTCGAGACGCATCCGCAACGAGGCTACGAAGAATTGTGTGATCGCGAAGACATGTCACACGATCAGTTGATGGCCGTTTATCAGCACCACGAGCGATTCGACGGCAGCGGATACCCGGTCGGATTTCAGGGAGAGGAGATTCACCCTTGGGCACGGATGCTGGCGGTGGTCGATGTTTTCGATGCGATCACGGGCATTCGCCCTTATCGCCGGTCGGCAACCCCCGCCGACGCGATGGAGTACATTTGCCGAAATGCCGGCACACATTTTGACCCGGAGATGGTCGCATGCTGGAAATCGATCATGGCCAAAAATTGATGGACGATCTTTGGGAAGCGACGGCGGCCAAAGTCGAGCTTCCCGAGCCGCTCCAAACCGAGTACTTCGGCGTGGAGGGGCCTGGTCCCATCCAAGCCGACAACCGACGGGTTTATCATCGCTATTTCATGCGTAGCCGAGCCGTGCTCAAACGTGGAAGAACGATGTTGGGGACACTAACCAAGGATGTTTCGCGGCAAGGCGTCGCGTTCCTGTCTCCCGTTGCGCTGCTGCCCAAGGAGCGAATCAAGTTGCGAGTGCCGGCGGCGGAGTTGACGCTGGAAGTGAATCGATGTCGTCGCGTTAGCCAGAACTGTTTCGAATGTGGTGCAAAATTCGCTCTTTAACCTCGGTGCCCGACCCTTTGGAAGCCCAGATGAAACCTATCCGCCAAGTAATGTGCCTAAAGCCGGTAAGTGTCCGCCACGAAACCACGGTCGAAGCCACGATTGAATTCATGACGCAGCATCGCGTTGACGGCGTTCTGGTGGTGAACGGCACCGGTCATCTCGTGGGTTTTATCTCCGAGCTGGCCTTGATTGATGTACTCTTCGACGAGGCCGTGCGGCATGAATCGGTGTCGAAATACATGGCGACCGACGTACGAACCATTCATCCCGAAGAGCGGCTAAACAAGGCCGCGCAGCTTTTCGCGTTGCACAATCTGCGTCACCTGCCGGTTGTCGAAGACGGTAAGCTCGTTGGCATCCTCTCTTGCCGTGATTTGCTGAACCACGCGTTGCAAACCGGCGAGGAGCTGGCCGATCCCCTGGTAGAGCTGATTCCGTCGCTTGCCCAGCTTAGTTAGGCTTCCAATTCGGATTCGCCACAGAGCTATTGAACAAGCAATTTCGGCTGGCCTTCGATTTCCAGCACGAGAACAAAGTCTTTCTCGGCAGATCGTTGTTCTGATAGATAGATCGTGGTTTGCCGATCCTTATCGGCCAGCTTCAAAGGCTCTTTTTTGGGGTCCCGAAGGGCGTAAGCCAAGAGGATTCGATTCTCCAGCCTCGGGATGGAGATTTCATCATTTGCTGGGACTTCGAAGATATGTAAATAAAGGCGAGACCTGGATGGATTTACTTGCTTAAGCGTGCAGCGCCCCCAGTCGAACGTTCGAAGAAAAGGACTCGCGCTGGTGCCGTGAATGGCTTCGTGGTTGACATCCATCCATTTATGGAAAGCCGCTAATCGTTGTTGTTGTGGCTTTGGAATGCGACCATCGGGTTGAGGGCCAATGTTCAGCAGGAGGTTTCCACCTTTGGAGGCGGTGTCGATCAACATTTCGATACAGGCTCGATCGGACTTGTAGTTGTTGTCGGAGGAATTCCAACTCCACGAGTTGTTCATGGTCATGCACGATTCCCAATCGACGCCGGGTAAGCCGTTGGGTGGTATTTCCTGCTCTGGCGTGGCAAAGTCGGCCGAGAAGTAGCGTTGCTTCAGCAGCGGATCTTTTTCTATGCGAATTCTGCCAACCCGATTGTTAATCAGAGTTTTGGGCTGGAGAGAGCAGACGAATGCGGCCAAATCGCGGCCCTGCTCGTCGGTCCATTCAGGCGCCCACTCGCCATCGAACCAAACGGCGCCGATGGGGCCATAATTGGTAAGCAACTCCGTTAGTTGGGATTTCATATACTCGACATAGCGGGGCCAACGCTGCCCCGTGGCATCGGGGTGGTGCCAATCCAGAATCGAATAGTAGAAGCAAAACACGATCCCTTGTCGTTTACACTCATCGGCAAGCTCTCGCAGGATATCGCGGCCATAGGGCGAGTGCATGATGCTGTAGCTTGTGCCACGGGTGTTCCACATACAGAAACCGTCGTGATGTTTGGCAACGAGAACCAGGTAACGCTGGCCGGCCTGCTTAGCCATGCGGACCACCGCTTCGGGCTTCCACTCAACCGGGTTGTATTGAGCGACGAGCTTCTCATACTCTTCAACAGGGACGTGGTCATTCTGCATGACGAAGCAATCTTTGCCGGGAATCGACATGATGCCCCAGTGGATAAAGAGGCCGAAGCGAGCGTCGCGCCACCACGCCAGGCGGTCATCGCGAGTTTCATGGGCTGCTTGGAGGATACGATCGACCGGCTCGGCGGCAAAAGACGCGGAGATGAAAAACACCGAAGCGGACAAGGCAAGAAGTAATAGAAAAACGAAAACAGAGAGATGTTTCATGGAGGGAAGCAGCTTTTACTTTGCGGGCAAGGTAGGTGGAGCAATGCGTTGATAGAGCTCTGTCGGCCAAGTGGCGAGGCGCCTGATTCCGGAGGGAATTTCCTGTTGGAATTGGATGTAGGCCGTGACATCGCCCTGCGTGGTGTGCGTAATCT
>CAZGMU010000456.1:0-3795 GCA_964526975.1 uncultured Planctomycetaceae bacterium | reverse complement strand
GAAGCCGAGATCGAGGAAGCGGGATTCAAGAAGACGCGCGACGAGCAGGAGTTGCTCAAAGAGAACTACTTCGTCGTTTTCACCAAGCCGGACGCCGCACCGCCTTCGTCGGGCCCTCACGGCGGTCGTGGTCCTGGGGCAGGCGTGCGCGCCGACCAACAGGTGTTCCACTTTCTACTTCAACATCACCACGAGATTCGACGGACCGTGACTCAACTCGACGCCGGCGTGGAAACCCTGACCGAATCGGATAATCCGCAAGTCGCCGCCAAGATCCAAGAACACGTGGCTGCCATGCATCGGCGCGTCAAAGAAGGCCGCGGGCTGAGGTTTTGGGACGAACTCTTCGCGGCAATCTTCGCCAAGCACGCCTCAATCACGATGGATGTCGTGAACACGGAAAACGGCGTCCGTGTCAAAGAAACGTCCGAAGACCCCGCAGTAGTGCGATTGATCCAGGCGCATGCCAGTGTCGTCAGCCTGTTTGTCAAGTCCGGCTTTGACGAGGCGCACAAGAATCACCCACTGCCCGCTGCCGCTAACGCTAACGCGACTAAGCAGGCGCTCGCATTTCCGATTGTTCGGGACTACGGCGGAGTCGCTATTCGTCCCAACGCCGTCGAACCGCCGTTGCGCGGGGCTAAGGTCGTCTTCGACGTCTCGGTTGCCACGGAGCCAAGCGAGCTGAACAAAGGATTAGAGCGCGTCGCCCGATTGCTCAACTTGTACGGCGCGGCCGGTCTCAGCGCGAACGACGTCGCGATTGCCGTCGTGTTGCATGGTGAATCGACCAAGTCAGTGCTTTCTGATGATGCCTTTCAGTCTCGATTCAGCACCGAGGCGAACCCTAATTTGCCGCTCATCGATGCGCTCAGAAAGGCAGGCGTCGAAATATTCGTATGCGGTCAGGCGCTGAACTACCAGGGATTCGCCGATTCCGAAGTGGCCGACGGCGTCTCGATCGCGACGGCTGCCCTGACGGTGGTAGTTACTCGCCAGTCAGCCGGCTACGTCTACGTGCCCGAGCATTAGGAGCGTCAAATAAGCTGCTCAAGGTGTTGAGATGGACCATCCATTGATCGAACGTGTAGCCAATCTGTAGCCAAAGGGGCACACGTTGGCGGACACGTCAAACAATCGCGGACAAACGCCCGTCCCGCAACTAGGCCACGGTGTCCGAGTTAGGACGATCCTGGGCGTCCGCGGAACATGCCACGTCGCAACGGGAAATGTGTTGCCGGGTAACCGGTTGTGGGTTCGAGTCCCATGCCCTCCGCCTGCCGCAAGTCCGCGTGACTCAAAGAGTTGCGAGGACTTTTTTTGTTGCGCCGAACGTATCTTGCAGCCCGTTTTTGGGCGTTCGTGTAGCCAATTTGTAGCTGTCACGGGGCGCTTCAAAACCGGCCAGTATGGGGCGCTTCCGGCGCGGCCAATAAAACCAAGCATTCGTTTTCGCCACAAGTTCCTGCGCCTTACTGCTGCGGGATTGCCACGCGACCTGGCGGCGTCTGCGTGCTCGGTCCCGACGGCGCGAATGGGATCGCTGCTTTGCCGACTGCCGACTTGGAGTACTTCCTACGCTCGCGCCCGAAACACTACTGCCTGCGTTGCGGTGGCTGGTCAGAACACCGCGCCGATTGCGAGGCGGAAGAGAATCAACTGCCCTGGGGTCGTTATCGAGGACGTGGCCTGCGTGACGTTCCGTCCGACTACTTGCGTGGGTTGGTGCAAGAGAAGCAAGCCAAATTGCCGGAGTCATTGGCGATGGCCATTGCGCGGTTGCTGAACATATCGTTGCGACCGAAGCCCCCGACGGAGTTGGAGACGTTCCGGTCGCCCACCGACCAGCACAGCCGTCAATTCGCCTCTCCGCCCCGCCGGGGATGTCGACCGTGCGAACAAGTAAACTGGGTTGACCAACCGGCGCCATCTCGACCTGGCTGGATTCGTACGCAGTGTGGGAAGTGTCAGAACTTCATCGGTTATTGCCCGGAGGAACAACCTCGCCCCATTTTGTAATGCAATTAAATTGCATTTAATACTCGTGAGGCTTGTTGCAACACAAGCACTCGCTACACTTCGAACATGATGAAACGAAGCTTTACCGAACAACTTCGCGAGTTCGTCGCCGCCAGTGGCAAGACTCGCTACGACATCTGCAAGGCAACGGGTCTGGACCAAGGCAACCTGTCCCGCTTTATGCGACATGGGACGGCACTCCAAACCAGCAGCATTGACCTGCTGTGCGAGTATCTGGGACTGCAATTGGTCGCGACTGAAAACGGCAAGAAGCGCCGCATGAAGAAACCAACTAGCAAGGGAGCCTAGGAATGGCCAGCATTGCCCAAGACAAAAACGGCAACCGACGGATTCAATTTATCGCCCCCGATGGGCGCAGACCAGCGATTCGCCTCGGGAAGGTTTCGCAACGCGCCGCCGAGGCGGTGAAGTTCCGCGTGGAACAGTTGCTGGCCGCGAAGCTGACTGGCCATGCGCTGGAGGCCGACACGGCTGGTTGGATTGCAGGCCTCGATCCGGTGATGGCAGACAAGCTAGCACGCGTGGGATTGATTCCCAAGGCGGACACGAATGCGACGGTGAAGTTGGGCGAGCACCTTGCCAACTACTTTGCGAAGCGAACTGATGTGAAAAGTGGTACGCGCACGAACTGGGGGCATACCGAGCGCTCCCTGGTGGCCTACTTCGGAGCGGATCGCGTTCTCGAAACAATTACGCCGGCTGATGCAAAGGATTGGGAACGCTGGCTTAAAACGGGCGAAGCCCGAGAAAATCGTTATGCCGATTGCGCCGCTGAAACTGGGCTCTCGCCGAACACCGTTCGCAAGCGTGTCAGCAACGCCAAGCAATTCTTCCAAGACGCGGTGGAGCGTGACCTGATTACCAAGAATCCATTCGCCGGGCTCAAGGGAGCCGTGGGTTGCAATCGCGACCGAGATTGCTTCATCACCCGTGTCGACGCGGCGAAAGTGCTAGATGCGTGCCCCGATCTACAGTGGCAGCTCGTGTTCGCCCTGAGCCGTTACGGCGGACTCCGTTGTCCCAGTGAGCATTTGGCATTGAAGTGGGCAGATGTTGATTGGGCCGGCGAACGCTTTCTGGTGCGAAGTGCAAAGACTGCCCACCATGAAGGGAAGGGGACTCGCTGGGTGCCCTTGTTTCCAGAGTTGCGTCCTTTTCTTGAGCAAGTTTTGGCACGAAGCCGAGCCAGGAAGTGAATATGTCATCACGCGCTATCGCGAGTGCAACGCGAACCTTCGCACTCAGCTGGAACGAATTATCGAGCGGGCTGGATTGAAGCCCTGGCCGAAGTTGTTTCAAAATCTGCGGGCGAGCCTGGCCACCGAGTTGGCCAATGAGCATCCAGGACACGTTGCCGCCGCATGGTTGGGGCACTCGACCGCCGTCGCCAGCAAGCACTATTGGCAGGTGACCGACGCCGACTTTGCGCGAGCGACCGCGCCGAGTGCGCCGGTGGCGCAAAAAGCGGCGCAGCAGGCGCACGCAAATGATCGCAATGTGCCGCAAACCGAGCAGCCGGCCCGCATCAAAACCCCTAGTATGCAAGACTTTGCGACAGAATGGGATAGTCTGCAAAAAGATGGGAGTGGGCGTGTGAAGATTCGAACTTCAGACCTCGTCCTTATCAGGGATCCCCAGAGTCTCGCCAAAAACACGTCAAAACGCCGTGATTTCAGGCATTATAAGCGAATTCGCCCCCATTGCAAACGTTATCACTTCGTTGCGTAAGTCGTTATTTGATGGTAGTACATTGGC
>CAZGMU010000455.1:0-3813 GCA_964526975.1 uncultured Planctomycetaceae bacterium | reverse complement strand
TGGCCCTATCGCTGGAGCCCGAATGGCTCCCGCGAATAGCGGGACGTTGGCCTTGCCAGAGCGAGGAAGTCTGGTTGGGCCGGCTGTGCCGGCTATGCCGACCGGGTCGCCGTTTGCGCCTCGCTTCTGCTAAACTGGGGTCTCCAGTACTTCCTCATCGAGCAACGACGATTCATGAAGCTTTCCGCCGCATACGGCCCAGGCAGATTCGGCCTTTCATTCGAACTGTTTCCACCCAAGACTCCGCAGGGCATGACCAGCCTCGTGCAGCATGTCACGCGGCTGGTCGAGTTTCGGCCGAGCTTCATTACTTGCACCTACGGCGCCGGCGGCTCGACGCAGGAAACCACGCTCGACATTGTTGCCCAAGTCCATCGCGAGTTTCAGCTACCGGTAGCCACACACCTCACCTGCGTCGGCCGCACCGTCGATCAACTGCGCGAGTACCTGCGGACAGCGAGCGACCGAGGCGTGACGAATGTGGTCGCCCTCCGTGGCGATCCGCCGAAGGGAGACACGGCGTTCAAGCCGGTCGACGGCGGCTTCCGCCATGCCAACGAACTAGTGTCGCTCATTCATGACGAGTTTCCCCAATTTGGCATTGCCGTCGCCGGCTATCCGGAAACACACCAGGAAGCGCCGAGCCCGGAAGTCGACCTCGCCAATCTCAAGCGAAAAGTAGACGCGGGCGCCGACATCGTCGTCACACAGTTGTTTTACAACAACGACGACTTCTTCCGTTTCCGCGAACGATGCGACGCCGCGGGAATCGGCTTGCCAATCGTACCAGGACTACTGCCGGTCACGAACTTCGCACAAATCAAACGCATCACCTCGCTCTGCGGGGCGAAGTTGCCAGACTCGTTTGTTCGGCAATTGGAGCAAGCGGGAGATGATGCAGACGCCCAGTTCGAAATCGGTGTCGAATTTGCGACGGAGCAGACCCGCGCACTCGTCGATGCCGGAGTGCCGGGAATTCACTTCTATGTGCTGAACCGATCGGAAGCGACGGCGGCGGTGCTGGAAAACGTGACGCTGCCACGGTGACATGATCAGTTGGACGTTTCGTCCTCAAATGCCTCGCGTTCGAACGGATTGTCTAGATATGGGTGACGACCGCGTAGATGTGCGTAAAGGCTGCATAGCAAATACGCGGGGATCAAGAATGGCCCCCAGCGTTCGAACTGGCGAACGTGGACTCGTTCATGTGAACGGCTTTGCTCAAGACACTGGCGATCGCGGCCGAGCACGACATGACCAAGCGTCATCGCGGCGCCAGCCCCAACCCAAGGCAAACCTCGCCGTAGCAATGCCGTTACGATTCCGCCGTGAACCTCGATCGCGCCATCAACGATTCGAGCCTCGCCGCCTTGCCAAGCAGCAATCGGCACCAATACCAATCCAAGCAAGGTTGCGGGAAATGCCCAGAAGTATTTGAATATCTTGATCCAGTCCATATTCAACTACAAATGTACAAAACTCAGCGTATAATGACGGCATGGAAATTCAAGGACACTACCAAGATGGAATGATCGTTCCCATCGACCACTTGTCTCTTCCGAACGGGACTGAAGTTACCATTGTTGTGCGCGAGCCGTCTCGCAAAAATCGAACCGTCATGACCGACGAAGAGCGCCGTCGCTATCTCGCCGCTCTCGCCGAAATCGACGCGGTGCCTAATGAGAATCCTGGCGACACCTTCAGCGGCAGGGATCATGATAAAGTTCTCTACGGTCGCCCATGATCTTTGTTGATACCGGGTTTTGGTATGCGCGCTTCGTGCCGGACGACGCCGATCACAAAATTGCTGCCGATTGGCTCGCGGCAAATACGGCGCCCCTGGTCACATCTGATTTCTGTGTCGATGAAACGTTGACGTTAATCGCCGCCCGTAAGCGCCCCGAGCTTGCATTCGTTGCTGGACGGCATATCTTCAGCGGAACGATGACCGATATTCATTTCATCAGTAGCGAACAAATTCATCGTGCATGGATTCTTTTCCAGCAGCGGGCTGCCGCGGGTTAGAGCTTTACCGATTGCACGAGCAAAATTGTAATCGACGATTTGGAGTTAGTGTCAGCAGCTTCATTCGATCAACACTTCCACCAGTTCGGCATCAATATTCTTCCTTAAGTCGCGGCAACAATAGTGGTAGAAACAATCTCGTGACCGACCTTGCCGGCAAAAAGCTGAAAGACTTCTACATCCTCCGCCGGCTCGGCCGCGGGGCGATGGCCGAGGTTTATCTGGCCCAGCAGGTTTCGCTCGATCGACAGGTCGCGTTCAAAGTGCTGAACGAGGACCTGGCCCGCGATCCGAATTACGTTCGCCGCTTCAACCACGAAGCCCGGGCGGCTGCCGCGCTCGTCCATGCCGGCATCGTGCAGATCTACGAAGTCGGCGAACATCAGGGAATTCATTACATCGCTCAAGAATATGTGGCGGGCAGCAACCTGAGCGAGGTGGCCCGCGGCAGCGGCTCGCTGTCGCCGCAGTTGACGCTCGATATCTTGCGCCAAGTGACCTCGGCCCTCTGCAAGGCCTCGGCGGTCGGCATCGTCCATCGCGACATTAAGCCCGAGAACATCATGCTGGCCAAGACAGGCGAAGTGAAAGTCGCCGACTTCGGCCTCGCGCGCGTGGCCAGCGACAGCGGAGTGAACCTTACGCAGATCGGCGTCACCATGGGAACGCCTCTCTACATGAGCCCCGAGCAGATCGAAGGCCGCGAGCTCGACTCCCGGTCAGACATCTATTCGCTCGGTTGCACGGCCTATCACATGCTGGCCGGCCAACCGCCGTTCAGCGGCGACACGCCCCTCTCGGTGGCCGTGCAGCACTTGAACCAAACACCGCCGCCACTAGCCCAAGTGCGCCCAGGAACGCCGCCGCGTTTGACGCAACTCGTCGAGCAGATGATGGCCAAGAAACCGGCCGATCGGTTTTTCGATCCACCGGCGCTCTTGAACGAGCTCCACGCGGTGATCGCCGAAGGCGCCGAACAAGGCTGGGCCACGCGGCCCGATTACACGTCGCTCGCCGAAATCCTGCAAACCGCCGACCAACGCTCCGCCGCAACGGCGCGACTCAACCAACTGATGAAAAATACCGCCGCGAAGCAAACGAAACGCGTTGGAACGCGGCGATTGGTGGCGATACTCGCCGCTTGTCTGCTGGCCGGCATCACGCTCGCAGCGCTGACACGGCCCGCATCGCTACTCGCCGGTGCGCAAAGTGGCCCACCGCAATTGGACAACGTTTGGCGACAACTCTATCACGCCAAACTGGTCGACACCGAAAGTTGCTGGCAGGCGGTAAGCCGCTACTTCCCCACGGCCAGCAAGTACTGCCACGGGCTCGCCAAGCAAGGGCTCGTCTACCTCTACCTGCGCAAGCACGAGTACGAGAAAGCAATCGAGCCACTGAAAGAACTGGCCGCCACGACCGACTTTCAAACTTTCGGCATCGCTGGCTTGGTGGTCGTGTACACCAACCTGGGCGACGACACGCGAGCCTACGAAGAAAACGGCCGACTCAGCATCGAAATGCGGCAAACGCTCAAAGATCAATCGCCCCAAATGTCTGAGCTGCTAAGCAATGCGCTAGACGAACTCGCCTGGGCATTTTAAGTCGCCGCCGATCCGGAAATGAGCGCCCACTAAGGAACGACTCAAGAATAACTTCCCGATTTTCGGAATAACCACGGAGACACGGAGGGCACGGAGAAGAAATCCAGGAGGAATAGAAACACTAATCTTCACTAATCCCCACTAATATCAACGATCAAAGAAAGAGACTATTTTTCTGCCTCAT
>CAZGMU010000454.1:0-3813 GCA_964526975.1 uncultured Planctomycetaceae bacterium | reverse complement strand
GAGTTGGGAATGGGGAGTGTGGAATGAGGAGTTTTCATTCCCCACTCCCCATTCCCAACTCCCAATTTGCTTCCTCCGTGTCTCCGTGGTGAGTCCCATCTGCCAAAGTTATTTTGAGTCCCCCCTCAAGTATTTTCATATCGATCGGGCCAAGACCGCAACCGTAACTTTCGCCGCTCCTGCATCGCGGAGCGTTTTGGCGGCTTCGCTGCATGTCGCTCCGGTCGTGAGCACATCATCTACGAGCAGCACATGGGCCTTATTCAAATGGTACCCGCCGCGCACGGCGAAGGCCTTGCGAATGTTCTTCCAACGATCGGTGACGCTCAACCTGGTTTGCTGCACGGTATGGCGAGAGCGCCGGAGCAAGCGCTCGGCGAGTGGCACACGTAGCTTGCCGGCCAATGCCTCGGCCAGGAGCGCTGCTGAGTTCGTGCGATGAACGATCCGCCTTCGCCAGTGAGAAGGGACCGGAACGACGACATCCGCCTTCAACTCCTCGAGCCTCCGCTCGCGCGTGGCAAACAGCAGCCGGGCCATGGTGAGCGATAGTGAATCTCCCTGGAAGGATTTCATTCGTAGAATCATCTCGCGCAACTCATCGTCGTATCGTCCCAGGGCAATCGTTTCATCAAACCAGAGCTTTCGGCCGGAGCAGCGATAGCAACCGGTAGTTGCCGTTGGATTGCTCGCTGCATCTGCCAGTCCAAACAACGCGGCCGGTACCGGCGCGCCGCATCGCACGCACATCGGCTCTGGAAATATTCCCAATTGCTCCGAACAACGATCGCATAACCATACGTCGGGATGCGCGACCGCCGCTTCGTCCAGTTCCGCCGCGCAATTCGCACAACTTGGCGGAAAGATCAGGTCCGCGATGCCGCGTCGCATGAACTTGGCAGCGCTCGGCAAATGAGAGCGAGATGGCAGACCTCCCACGAAGGCGGCGACTGACCGCAGCCGCTGCCAGCTTGATCGATTTGTCGCTGTGGTTCGTTGGGACATGACGGATCGCTCGATTGTGGTTGCTAGCAGCGGACAATTGTATCACATCGGCCATCTGTATTGACCCATGCTTGCTGCGGGCGTTAATCTTTGACGCCGCATTGTGTCGCGGTGGATTCGGCTTGGCGGCCGACGCTAAACTCACGACTTCTGCTTTCCCCGCTCCAAGCTCCCTGCTCCCCGCTATCTTCTGCCGTGCCCACGATCATTGATCGATACATGTTGCGCCAGTTTGCTCAGGTGCTCGTCATTTGCTTGACGAGTCTGATCGGGCTCTACATTGTGATCGATGCTTTCAGCCACCTGGACCACTTCATCGACTACGCCGGGAAGCACGGCAGCCTGGTCAAAATCATGGGGACGTATTATGCCTACCGCGGGATCGCGTTCTTCGATCGCACGAGTGGGATACTCACGCTGATCGCGGTGATGTTCACCGTCACCTGGATTCAACGTCACCACGAAATGACCGCGCTCCTGGCCGCTGGCGTGACTCGCACGCGAGTGTTGCGCCCCGTGCTGTTGGCCGCGATTGGCGTCAGCTTGGCAGCGGCGGCGAATCGCGAGTTGTTGATGCCCAATATTCGCGACCATTTGGCGACCGACTCGAAAAACATCGGCGGCGAACAAGTGGCCGACATGCAGCCTCGCTTCGACAGTGAAACCGACATCATGATCGGCGGCAACAAAATCATTCCCTCGTCGAATAAAATCATCAATCCAGCCTTCGTGCTGCCACGGCAATTCGATCAATTCGGCAAGCAGCTTACGGCCAAGGAAGCGCTCTACATGCCGGCCACGCCCGACCGGCCAAGCGGCTTTTTGCTGTCGGGCGTCAATTCTCCGAAGGCATTGCTCAAGAGCCCATGGCTGTTGAAAGACAACAAACCGATTATCATGACGCCCATCGGGGCCAACTGGCTGGAGAAGGATCAAGTGTTTGTGGCCAGCGGCGTCTCGTTCGAATTCCTCTCGGCCGGGAGCAACTGGATTGACTTCGCTTCGACCCGGGAAATGATCAAGCAGCTTCGCAGTCCCAGTCTCGACCTGGGGGCAGACGTCCGCTTCGCCATCCATTCGCGTTTTCTGACGCCGATCCTTGATACGACATTGCTATTCCTGGGCCTGCCGTTCGTGGTCAGCCGCAGCAATCGCAACCCGTTTATTTCGCTGGCAATGTGCCTGGGCGTGGTCGCGATCTTCATGATCGTCAACCTGGGATGCAAACAACTCGGCACGAGCGGCCTGCTGGTGCCCACGCTCGCGGCCTGGATGCCGCTCATGATCTTCGCCCCGATCGCGGCCGCGGCGAGCGAAACGCTGCAGCAGTAGCAAAAGCCCGATTTTGAGTTGTGGCTGGACTCGCCAGAGTCCGGCCCATGCGGTCAGGACCGAATTCTTGCGAATTCAGCTATGTCACTTCTGGGCCGGCGCTGTATTCGTTGAAGGGCTCCCAAATCTAGGCGACTTCGTCCTCCGCATTTCAGCACGCTCTTCGCACAATACGCGTACATACTCGGCGCCGAACAACAGCACGAGCGACGCATAATACGCCCACAACATCACGGCAATGAACGAGCCGATGATTCCGTATGCGCTGGGATAGTTCAGGTGCAAGAAGTACCGAGTCAGCGCTTGCCGGCCCAATTCCCACAAGAACGCGGCCAAGAGGCCGCCTCGCAGCGCCTCCCACCAGCCGATTCTGGCTTGTGGCACGACGCGATAAATGACCGTGAACGCAAACAGGTTTAGGAGCAGGTTCATCCACAAGCCTGTTGCCCATTCGGTCCACGGGCCAATATGAACCTGCGGATGCTGCTCGATCGCGCGCACGATCATCGACGCCACCATCGCCACCATGATGAAGCCGCCCAGTCCAATCAACATGCCCAGCGCTTTAAGCCGCTTGAACACGAGCCGCCGCAACCAGTGCCACCAACTAGCATGTGGATCGCTGGGCATCCGAAAGGTACGATCGAACGACGCATCCAACTGAGCGAAGATCGCGACCGAGGAGGCCAAAAGCACCAAAAAGCCGATCGGCCCATTCGCCGATGCCCGAGCGCTCATCGCCTGCACGGAGCGCGCTACTTGCTGAGCTAGATCGGGCGACAATTGATTGGCGATCGTATCGTGGAGCGCCTGCCATGCGGTCTGTCCGATCTGTGTCCATTGCAAGACCCAGCTCAGCCCGGCCACGAGCACCAGCAACAGCGGAAAGAACGACAGCGCTACGTAATAGGCGATGCCCGCCGCCGAGAGGGTCCCTTCGTGGTCTTGAAAGTTCAGATGGGCGACCCATAGCCGGCGCCCAAGTTTCTGAAAATATTCCATGCTGCAATTGTGTGCTTCCAACTTGCCATTCAACAAGCGCAATAATGGCGGCTTGCAGCATGGCGAGTCGTCCGCCACAATTTTATCCAACCCTTGCCAACAATGAACCACGGACAACCTAACAACGGACCAACCCATGAAAACCGCCACGATCAAGACCAAGCACGGCGATATCCGCCTCAAGCTGCACGACGACAAGGCCCCGAAGACGGTCGCCAATTTCGAGAAGCTCGTCAACGACGGCTTCTACAACGGGCTCACATTTCACCGCGTCATTGCCGACTTCATGATCCAGGCCGGCTGCCCCCAGGGGACTGGCACCGGCGGCCCGGGCTACCAGTTCGAGGACGAGTTTCACAAAGACCTCAAGCACAGCGGCCCGGGCATCCTCTCGATGGCTAATGCCGGACCCAACACGAACGGCTCGCAGTTTTTCATTACCCACGTCGCTACGCCGTGGCTCGACAACAAGCA
>CAZGMU010000453.1:0-3819 GCA_964526975.1 uncultured Planctomycetaceae bacterium | reverse complement strand
GAATTCCTGTTCTCTCTGGAAACGAGGATAGACAAGGAAAGAAATCACGGTTGATCGAACCCTCCCCTAACCCCTCCCTGCAAGGGAGGGGGATTTTAAAGCACGTTCTTAATGGCGTGGTGAATCGAGTAGGTTGTTGCCCCATTTGGCGGTTTGAGCTTTTTGAGAATGGGCTTTTCCCAAGTGGTTGAGCTAAACCGCAAGCGATTTGATTTAGTTTGATTTAAAAGGTCAGCTCCAGCTTGTCGAAGCCGATTTGCGTGTTGGAAAAGATGCGGCGCGCGGCGGCGAGGTCGAAGACGTTGTCATCTTCAACGCGCGGATCGATATGCACGATGACCAAGCGGCCGACGCCGGCTGTGGAGGCGACTTCGGCGGCGCGGAGCAAGGAGCTGTGCCCGGTATTCGTTGGCAGATTGCTCGAGTCGTCGGCGAAGTAGGCTTCGTGGATGAGCAGATCGACGTCGCGGAGATGCTTGACATACTCGGCATGCACGTCGGCGGTGGTGTCGGTGATATAGGCTAGCGAGCGGCCGGGCCAATCGAGGCGAAAGCCGAGCGAGCCGCCGGGGTGGATGAGGGGAAAGCCGCGGAGCATTCCGCCTTGGGGCAGGGGAGCGGTCTCGGCGAGGGGCGCGAAGCGGAACGGCGGATCGACTGGAAAGATGGGCTTGGCGAAGAGATGCTCGCGGATGGCGGCGAGTTTCGCGGCGTCGCCATGCACGGTGGTGTGGCGGAGCACGTCGGCTGGCACGAGATTGACGAGATACGTGAGGCCGGAGATGTGGTCGAGATGTGAGTGGGAGAGAAAGATATCGAGGCCATCTGTTTGCAAATGCTGGCCGATGCGGCACATGCCGCTGCCGGCGTCGAGCACCACGCCGATTTCGGGGAGCATCAGGCAGGCCGTGTGGCGGCGGCTGGTGGGGAAGTAACCGCCGGTGCCGAGCAGGATCAGCTTCATGGGGCGCTCGCGCTGGGGAACGGCTCAAAATAACTTCGGCAGATGGGATTTACCACGGAGACACGGAGGAAGCAAATGGGGAGTGTGGAATGGGGAGCGGGGAATGAAAACTCTCCATTCCACACTCGAATTCTCCGTGGTTATTTCGGAAATGGGGAAGTTGTTGTTGAATCGTTCCTGGGGAAAGGCGTTATAATTCGTCGCTAAGTGCGGAAGTTGCGAGACAATCGAATTTAACACTCGCGGCAGGGAGCAACAACGTAGTCGCGGGCCAAACTGATGCAGGCGCAAACGAAGATTAGATATGCCGCGGAGCTGACCCAGGTGCGCGAGATTTCGCTGCTGGGGGCAGCCGACTTAGGCTATTGGCAGGATGCGCTGCGAGATGAGGACGTGAGCCTGGCCGAGCGAGAGGGCCGGGCCCAGGTTTTGATCATTGCCGCAGCGGCCGAATATTGGGGCATTCGATTTCGCGAGATGAGCATTTCGCTGCTTGTCGATGGATTTGGCGGCAGGCGGATAGCGGGCGCTTTTTTGTGGCAGGCGTTCAGCTCGCAGCGGTTTTTTGCGTTTTGCGAGCGGCGTTTTTTCCGTACGCCCTATGCGCACGCCGACGTATGGCTGAATTGCTGGCCCGCGCTCGTTCAAGTACGGCACAAGGGCCAAGCCATCTTGCGAGTGAAGAACACAAACGGGCACGAGCTGCAATCGCGCGAGCCGCTTCACGTGGGCAAAGAGGGCTGGGGAGGTCCCGTGTTGCTGCCCAGCCGATGTAATGCGGACGAAGACGGACGACTCTTCTTTGCCAAGATCAGCGGTGAGACGCGAGTGTATCCCTATCTCGATTCCGATAGCCTGGAGCTTAAGCCGAGCGACGAGTGTGACATCACGCGGCGGCTGATCGATTCGAATTTCATCGGCAGGGAATGGATTGTGCGCGAGGATGCGTTGCATGCGAAGTCGAAGACGTACGCGCGGCGGGTTGCGCTTGAGCAGGCCGATGCGAGCGCGGGGTAAGGCAATGGTTGTTTAGCCACCGACCAGTGGCCGGGGGGTAGAGCAGATTACCTTTATTCATTCTCGCGGGAAGCCGTGTTGGTGGGAGATTCGGCCTGGCGGCCGACGCTAAACGGCGTTTGTTCTTTGATCTACTGCGGGACGTAATTTGGTACGTTGCTCTAAATGAGGGCTTCGATTCTTTTTCTTTTACGCGGTCTTTATAGCGCGCGGCGGTGGCGTTTGGGCGCGCGGCGCCCGGGTGGAGCAGGACGCGGTTCCGGTTCGGCATTCGACGGCTCACCATCCGCGGGAATTGAGTCAGTGATTGGCGGCGCAGGCGCGGCCGAGGCGACCGTGCTGAAGCCTTCGATTTCGTCGCGTTTGAGCAGCCGGTTGATGAGCATCTCGATGCGCGTCAGTTCGCCGCCTTCTTCGGTGGTGACGAAGGTAAATGCCACGCCTTCGCGGCCCATGCGGCCAGTGCGGCCGACGCGGTGGACGTAATCGTCGGACGATTGCGGAATGTCGTAGTTGATAATGTGCGAGATGCTGGAGACGTCGATGCCGCGGCCCACGACGTCGGTCGCAACGAGAATTCGCACGTTGCCGGCGCGGAACTCCTTCATCACACGGTCGCGGGCGGCTTGCACCATGTCGCCGTGCATCATGTCTGCACCGGGGAAGTGCTTTGACAGGCGGCGGAGAATCTTTTCGGTGCCGCGCTTCGTGCGGCAGAACACGATGGCCTGCTCGGGCTGCTCGCGTTTGAGGAGCGCGATCAAGAGATCGAATTTCTGTTCCTGGTCGACCGTGAAGTAGAACTGCTCGATCGTGTCGACCGACATGTTCTTTGGAGAGAAGTTCATGACCTCTGGCTCGTGCATGTAGGTGCGGGCGAGGCGCTCGACCGGCGGGGCGACTGTGGCGCTGAGGAGCAGCGTTTGGCGATCCTTGGGGCAGCGGCGGAGGATTTTTTCGATGTCGGGGCGGAAGCCGATGTCGAGCATGCGATCGGCTTCGTCGAGCACGACGATTTCAATCTCGCGCAGATCGAGCGCGCCGCGGCCGATGAGGTCGATCACGCGACCGGGGGTGCCGATGACGACATCGGCGCCGCGTTGCAGCTTGGAGATTTGCCCCTTGATCGGCTTGCCGCCGTAGATCGGCACGCAGAGGATGCGGCGGCCGTGGGCCAGCTTCTCGAATTCGTCTTTCACCTGAACGGCCAGCTCGCGCGTGGGCACCAGGACGAGGGCGATCGGGGCGATTCCCTTGCCGCCTTCCTCGATGATTTCGATGATCGGGATGGCGAAGGCGGCGGTTTTGCCGGTCCCGGTACGGGCCTGGCCGAGGACGTCCAGGCCGTCGAGCGCGAGGGGGATGATGCCAGCCTGCACGGGCGACGGCTCGAAGTAGCTGGCCCGCTTGAGCGAGGCGAGCATCGAATCGGAGAGGCCCAGGGCGCGGAAATCGGCTGCGGGGGCTGCTGAGGTCTTCGGGGCCGCTGGGGCAGGCGGGCTTTTTCGCTTATCGGTCGAGGAGGATTTCAAGGAACGTCAGTAATATGTAGAAAGTGGTCGAAAAGCTATCACTGAAGAATATCGGGGAAATGGGCGTTGCCACAAGGCGTTTGGGGTGCCGATGGGCAAATAGATAGCTGAATTCGCCAGAATTCAGACTCTGAGGGCCACAAACCCTGAATTCTGGTGAATTTAGCTACGGCCAAGGAGCAATACCAAAAAAACAAACCGGTTGGCCGCGTGTTTGTAGCACAGCGGCCAACCGGTTCACATCGTTGTTTCTTTTACGCGAGGCCGACCAGGATCGGCGTCAACGGATCTTAGAGACCCCAAGGG
>CAZGMU010000452.1:0-3822 GCA_964526975.1 uncultured Planctomycetaceae bacterium | reverse complement strand
GTTGCCCAGCCCCTGCTGTTGTAACCTCTGCGCCAACTTCCCCCAGTGCCTCTCGTGCGACGACGACACATGGGTGCCGATGAAATTGAATATTAATATTTCCGGTGCGCCGGGCGGTGAAGGAACCTGCGATTGCCCGGAAACGAATCACGACAAGCGCCGCATCATGTGGGACAACCTTAATTCGAGCTATCAGCTCGAGCAGGATGGTCCTTACAGCCCTTGCTTCAAGATCGACCTGGTCACCGACTGCGCCGATGCCCGCGACGGCGATGCAGTACTTATTGAGGACAACGAGTTCGGGTGTTGCACCGACGAAAGCGGCGGGTACGAGCTGCACAATCGTGGCGAAGTCTATGTCAGCGGAATTTGGGTCTGCCTCGAGTGCGTCGAGAACCAGATGCGGATCAGCTCGATCGGCTTCACTTTCTGTAGTTGTGGGCAGCACATCGTGGGGCCGCCGCCCATCCACTGGAGCGACTGGTCATGCGGGACGCTGCTTGACTATCCGGGTTGGCCGTGGGCGTTCGTGTGTGAACTCCGAGATCACATCAATACGGCCGATCCTTGCACGATGCAGTCGATGGAGCGGGAACTGCTGTGGGCCCGACCGACACAACCGTACCAGGACTACCCGTGCTCGTTTACATTCCCGTGCGATGATCCCGTCGTCGGCACGCTTACCGCGAATCTTTCCTGCTAGTCACCATGAATTGGGCCTACGGCATTACGACGGTTCCCGAACGAATGGATACTTTGCTGCCGCAGACAATCACGTCGCTCGCGGCGGCCGGATTCGACCGGCCGGTGTTGTTCGTCGATGGGAATATCTCCGGTTTCAGAGATCTGGAAGTAGTTTGCCACGCGCGGGTTGGCCAGCTTCGCAACTGGATGCACGCGTTGTTCTACCTCTTCACTACGAAGGAAGCGGACCGATATGCGATTTTCGAGGACGACGTATTGGCCTGCCGCCAACTTCGGGACTATCTGGAGCGCTGTCCGCCCGGAAAAACGTATTGGAATCTGCTCACGGTCGATGAAAATCGCGTGCATACGAAGGATGTTCCGGGCTGGCACGAATCAAATCAGCTGGGGCGCAGTGCCTGTGGTCTGGTATTCGATCGTGCTACGGTCGATTGCCTACTGCGGATGGAGCGATTCGTGCGTGGCCCGGAGAGCGGCGAAACGATGTCCGACGCCGTGGTGATCGCAACGTTGAAATCGCTCGGCTACAAGGAGCTTGTGCATTATCCGAGTCTGTTGCAGCACGTAGGGCTCGCAAGCACACTCGGCAACTCAATTAAGGAGGTCAGCGGATTCCGAGGAGTGGATTACGACTTACTTGCTTTGCCCGCGCCAACGCCTTTCGCACCGCGCAAGAGCTCACGTTGCAAGTTCGAGCGCGATGGCGAGTTTATGTTGTGTCGGATTTGCGGCTGGAGGATGCGGATCACCGATCCGTCGTTGCCGCCGGAAAAGTATCATGCCCGCTGCGGCGGCGCGCACGCACAGCCGAATCGTGAGCGCAGGTCAGCCAGGTTTCCAGGCTCAAAATTGCCTTCCGCCTTGAAGCAAAGGTCCAAGAAGCAACGACAATTTCAGCTCGGCACCTTCGTAGCTAAGTGCCTCAAGACAGTCGGAATTGGGCAAAAGACTGGCTGTGGTTGCGGACGTCGAGAGGAAACTCTCAACCGTTGGGGTCGGCGTCTGGTTGCATTCTTTCGGCGAAAGCCGCTTTAGGTCCAGGTGCGAAATGTCGGTTCGACATTTGCCACGACCGCATCGCGGTTGGGTATGGTGGCTAATCGTGTTCACTGGGCCTGAAACAACTCAACGGGATTTCCTGATGGATCGTCAACCAGGATTTGCGATCCGCCCGGTCCTTTGATGATGTCGTTGCGGAAATTCAGGCCCGCGTCGCGGAGTCGCTTAACCTCTGCTTCTAGGTCATCCACCTGAATATGAATTCGATTCCAGCCGCCCGGGACTGGTTCGCGACCGTCCGGCATGGGCCTGCGACCCGAACTCGTCTTGCCGCTGAGCAAGAGCCTCACTCCATCGCGGGTAATCGATGCAAACGCGGGGCTGGCATCCATTTGCAGTGCGAAACCAAGGTAGGTCGTATAAAAATTGATCGCTGCTGGAACGTCATCGATCATATAGCGGATACTGACGGTGGACATGCGGTCTTACCTCTTTTCTTAGTTGGTGCGATTGCGCGCTACGTCGCAGAGTTTTGCTCGCGAGGGATGGCCACACCCTTCGGAGCCTTTAGCGTTTTTCTGGGAACGCAAAATGCACAGCGGGGTTCAAGTTCAAAATTGAGCGAGCGGAAGTTACGAACTTAGCGATCTTCAATGTGCCATATCGACAGTCAATATCGACTTCCGATATAATAACGACTCGTCGACAATTTACCAATCCCTTACTGTGGAGGTAGTGATCAATGACTACGAATCAGAGCCGTCGAAATTTCCTCGTATCGAGTGGAGCCTTCGGCGCAGCGGCACTGGCACCTTCACTTGATTCGCTTCGCGCCGCAGAGGCTCAAAAGGAGTCAGATGAGCCAGAAATATCCGCGCCAGAAGATCTCATGCGAGAGCATGGCGTACTGAATCGCATTCTGCTCATTTACGAGGAAGCGTCCCGGCGTTTAGATCGCAAGGAAGATGTTCCGGCCGAAATATTTCAGCGACCAGCGGAGCTCGTGAGAAAATTCGTGGAAGACTACCACGAACGCCTGGAAGAAAAGTTTATCTTTCCAAAGTTTGAAGAGAAAAAGAAGCTGGTCGAGTTAGTAACTGTGCTGCGGCAGCAGCATGATGCGGGGCGGAAGGTGACGGATGAGATGCTTCGCCTGGTTACACCAGCCAAATACGCTCGGGCCGATTCGCGGACGAGACTAGCGGCGAGTTGTCACTCATTCATCCGCATGTATCGCCCCCACGAAGCGCGTGAAGATACGGTGCTCTTCCCCACTCTCTATCAGGTGGCATCTGCAAAAGAAATTCAGGAGTTGGGTGAACAGTTCGAGGAGCAGGAACATAAGCTTTTCGGCGAGGACGGCTTTCAAGAAAACGTTGGCAAGGTGGCCGAGATTGAAAAGCAATTGGGTATTTATGAACTAAGCAGCTTCACGCCGAAGATCTAGCCCACTCGTCAACTCTGCGATCGCCGCTAACGACTAGACTATGACCGTTCGTGCACGAGCGTCAGCGCCCTTGAAACGCGCAGCATCACGCGCATTCTACTTCGTCCTTGTACTTGGCGCCGTGAATTTATTCGCGGATATGACGTATGAAGGCGGTGGCAGCATCACCGGTCCCTATTTGAGTTCGCTTGGCGCAAGCGCAGCGGCGATCAGCATCGTTGCCGGACTCGGAGAGTTCCTCGGATATTGCCTTCGGAGCGTCAGCGGATACATCGCGGATAAAACTGGAAAGTATTGGCTAGTAACATTCCTCGGCTACATCGTTAATATGCTGTCGGTGCCCGCGATGGCTCTGGCCGGGAGTTGGCAGCTGGCAGCGGCCTTCAGTATATCCGAACGAATAGGACGCGCAACGCGAAAGCCGACGATCGAGTCGATGCTTTCCTATACGACTGGGGAGTTGGGTCGCGGATGGGTATACGGTTTGAACACAGCCCTCGATGAAATTGGTGCGACGCTTGGCCCCATATTCGTGGCGGCTGTCCTATATTGCGGTGGCGACTTTCGAAGCGGGTTCGCTTGGATGTTGATCCCGTCCATCTTGGCACTAATCTCGCTCACCGTAGCACGCGTTGTTTTTCCGCTCCCGAGTAATTTGGAAACTGGTGGGA
>CAZGMU010000451.1:0-3837 GCA_964526975.1 uncultured Planctomycetaceae bacterium | reverse complement strand
GTAGGCTGTTCCGACGTTGAGCTTGCCGGTGGGGACGGTCAGGGAGGTGAGGTGCGCACGGACAACTAACCACTGACAACTATCTGTTCCTGCATTTCCGAAAGTCGCTCGCCCGCTTCGCCGCGAACGAATTGGGCAACTCGTTTGTCTCTCGATTCCATGATCTCGCGCGGCGTGCCGTCGAAGATGACTTGCGGCTCCTCCGGCTCGAGGCGGCTGAGCGGGTAAAGCATCACCACGCGGTCGGCCACTTTCTGGGCGGTCTTCATGTCGTGCGTCACGACAACGCTGGTCACGGGGTTTTGCTTGCGCGTGCGGATGATCAATTCGTTGATCACATCGCTGACGATCGGGTCGAGGCCCGTCGTCGGTTCGTCGTAGAGCACCACCTCGGGGTTCATCGCGAGCGCGCGAGCAAGGCCGACGCGCTTGCGCATGCCGCCGGATAGCTGCGCGGGACGCTTGCCTAGTACGCCAAGCGGCAAGCCGACTTGCGCGATGCGCTCGTAAACGATTCTGTCGATCTCGTCGGCGCTCATTCGGCGGTTTTCTCTAAGCGGGAAGGCCACGTTGTCGGCAATCGTCATGCTGTCGAACAACGCCGCTCCCTGAAACACAAAGCCGAATTTGGTGCGAAGCGCGGTCAGTTGTTTCTCGTCCAATTCGTCGATTCGCTGGCCGTCGTAGGCCACATAGCCGCTCGTCGGCCGTAGCAAGCCAATGATCGTTTTGAGCAGCACGGTCTTGCCACAACCGCTTTCGCCGATCACCGCCAGCGTCTGCCCGCGAGGAATCGAGAGCGACAGATCGCGCAGCACGAGTTGCCGACCGAAATTCACATTCAGGTCACTCAGCTCGATATGCGGCTCGGCTGCGTCGCTCGATTTGAATACTCTTGCGGACATCTGTAACTTGCTTTGAAGAGCCTCACCTTCCCATCAGGTCTGGCCAGATGAAGTCATGAACCTTATCGAGGCCAATGCTGAGAAAGAAATCGAGGATGAGAATAATCACAAACGAAAGCACGAAGGCCTGCGTCGCCGCTCGGCCCACGCCCTCGGCTCCCGGCGCACAATTAAAGCCGCGATAGCAACTGACGATGGCAATCGTCGCGCCGAAGAACACACTTTTGAAAATGCCGTAGAACAGGTCCCAGTTATGGACGAACTCCTGCGAGTTGTGCCAGTAGTGGTACGAGTCGATACCGAATACGTTCACGCTGTAGAGCCAACCGCCGACGACGCCCATGAAAATCGCCATGATCGTCAGCGAGGGAATCATGAGCAGGCAACCGAGGAAGCGCGGAACGACCAGGTATTGCACCGGGTTGGCGCCCATCGAGGCGAGCGCGTCGATCTGCTCGGTGACGCGCATCGTGCCGATCTCGGCAGCTAGCGCGCTCCCGACGCGGCCAGCGAGCATCGTCGCCGCCAGCACCGGCCCTAACTCACGGCACATCGATAGGTTGATCAGCGCGCCCAAGCGTGTTTCAAAACCGAACTGGCGAAACTGCGAATATGATTGCACAGCCAGCACCATGCCGATGAACGTCCCCGTCAGGGCGACGACCGGCAGGCTCAAGACGCCAATGTTGTAGAACGCCGGAATCAGTGTATCGCGGCGCGGCACGCGGCTAACGAGCCACGACAGCGTGCGCCACATAAAGAGCGCCATGTCGCCGAGCGTTTCTACCCAGCGAATCACGACCGCACCGACATCGGCGACCGAATCGCCCACGGCAGAAATCGGGCCGCGACGCCGAGCGGGCAGCGTTGGGTTGTCGGAAGCAGTAGCCATAGGGATAAGTAGGTGTCGAGAGCCGAGCGACACATGGTCGTTCAGGTCCGTCTCGGCTCGACGGACCTACTCGGCGCGCACGCGCCCCCCTGGCGTACGAGATAATACGTCGGCCAGGCAAACCCTGCCGCTTGAATAAAGTTTATGCTCGAATAACTCCCGGCCAAGCCGCCGAACTAGGGAATGCACTGCTGGCAACCGCCTTTCACCCGCAATGTACCCATTTAGCCCCCGGTCACTGACCGGGGGCTAAATATCTGAGAATTCCTTTGACGAACGCCGACCACCTGCGTCTTAACTTGATACCAGGGCTGACGACCAGCCCGCCGAGAGCGGCCGACCGACTCGTGCCAGCGGACGCAGCAGCCAGGACCCTGCCCACGGTGACGCAACCCTTCGACACCCTCGAAGAGCACCTGGGAAGCGTTTATCGCTACGCGCTCCGCCTGACCCATCGGCCCGACCTCGCGGAAGACCTCGCGCAGGAAACCTGGCTCCGTGCGTGGCGGAGCTGGCAAAGCCTGCGCGAGCAACGGGCCACACGAGTCTGGCTCTTTCGAATTGCGACCAATATATGGACCGACCAACTACGCCGCGGACGATTTCGCCCGGAACCACTCGACACCGACCCGCCCTGCCCTCGCCCATCGGCAGACACGGCCAGCGACGACCGGGAGAACGTCCGACTTGCCATGGCTGCGATGGACCAGCTTCCCGAGCGGCAACGGCAGGTGCTCTACCTTATCACCTGCGAAAACCTGAGTCGCGACGAGGTGGCGACGATCCTCGAAATGAGCGAAACAGCGGTTAACTCCAACTTGTCGCTGGCCCGCAAAGAGATGCGACAGCGATTGAAAGAAGTTTACGAATCCGTTTGCAGCCGACAGACGACCGAACGAACATGACCCCGCACAACGATTGCCACCAACTCGATGCTTACCTGGCCGGCGACCTACCGGCCAATGATGCTGACCGCTATGAATTGCATCTGGAAACATGCGCCGAGTGCCGCGAAGCCGTTGACGAACAAAAATGGATCGACAGCCTTCTACAATCGCCAACCCGAATACAACTGGAACGTGTGCCCACCGAAATCTTGGAGTCGTTCCGCTCCTCTCTGCCCCCACGCCGCCAGACCTGGCAAGCCGCTTGCGGCTTAGCGACTGCCGCGGCACTCGTCATCGCCGTTGGCTGGTCCTATCTCACCCAACAACCAACGATGCCGACAACTTCACAAACCCCCAACATCGCCGCTACGAAACCAGCCTATCCGTCCCCACCGAGCAAACCGCAGGCAACCTTTGTTGCGTCGCCCGACTCGATCGCGGTACAGTTGGAAAGCCCGTCGGACGAAGTCACGATCGTGCAAGTCTATCCCACCACCGACGCCGAGCGTCGTTGGCACCTGGAAGCAACCTTATCAACAGATTTGTAACACCCGCCTGAGGCCAACCATGCACATGTCCACCTGCGAAAGTCAATTGATTCAACAAGTATTGCGATTCATCGCCGTCACGGCCTCAGCGATTTGGATACCCATCCATTGCAGCATTGCCACTGCGCAACTTTCACCTCCCGGCTCAAACGCCGAAGCTGAGCCTCCGAAAGAGGAACAAGTGCGTCCGGCCGAGAAGCTGCTGCTGGAACAATTAGCTCGTCAAATTGAATCACTCAGAACAGAACTCCAAAAAAACAAGAACCCTCAAGCTGCACAAGTCCAACAGCAGCTCGATGAAATGCTGGCACTCCAGAAGCGTTCCCAGCAACGACTTTCAAACGGCCCGTTGCGCACGGAAGAGTTGTCCGACCTCGCCAAAGCGACAGGCTATATCATGCGGACGCAGCGTGAGCAAACACCGGAGCTAGCTCAACTTCGCCAGCTCCAGGAACAATTTGCTCAGCAACAGAAGCTGCTTGCCGAGCGTGAAAAGCAGTACGCTATCCTGCTATCCGAGCAGCGTCGTGTGCCGCTGCCGCCGCTCGAGAACGGCACAATGAAGCTCTACAAGCTAAAGTTCGTGCCGGCACATGACGCCGCTC
>CAZGMU010000450.1:0-3838 GCA_964526975.1 uncultured Planctomycetaceae bacterium | reverse complement strand
CTCGCCCGCATCTGCGAAGACAAAGGCCTCCACCTCCTCGTCGAAGCCTGCGAACTCCTCGCCCAGCGCGATGATCTCCCGCCCTTCGAACTCCACGCCGCCGGCTACCTCGGTTCCAGCGACAAACCCTACCTCGAACGCCTGACAACCCGCGCCAACTCCGGCCCCCTCGCCGGTCGCTTCCAATACCTCGGCGAACTCGACCGCCCCGCCAAGATCGCGTTCCTCCAATCCCTCGACATCTTCAGCACACCAACCGTCTACCACGAATCCAAAGGCTTCCCCGCGTTAGAAGCCCTGGCCAACGCCGCCCCCGTCGTTCTCCCCAACCACGGCAGCTTCCCCGAAATCATCGCCGACACCGGCGGCGGCCTGCTCCATCGTCCGCTTGATCCAACCGACCTCGCCAACCGCATCGCCGAGTTGTTACTTAACCCAACGCGCGCAACCCAACTTGGTCTCAACAGCCAACGCGCAATTCACGAGCGTTATCATGCAGCCGCCATGGCTCGACGAACGCTCGATTTATATGAACGAATAGTTGTAATGAGCCGCAATCTCGCGTAAGGTCCAGCATAATGGCGCATACTCAGAAGCACCTTCGCTTCCATGGTGGGTCTCGAAGACTCGACCCACCCTACGAAACTCAGGCTTCAGCTTACACTCGGTGCTGCAATGCAATACATTACCGCGACAATCGGTGCTGTTTTCATCTTCATCGCCGTTGTGCTGATCGGCTTGGCTGCCGCCCTTTACCTCCCCGTCGAACTTCAGCGGCCAGTTACTCTGCCGTTGGGACCGTTCAGCGTAACGAGTAATCCCTCGATATTCATCGCGATCGCAATTGCCCCATTGGCCGCGGCGCATTCCTTCCGCAGCACAATCAAACGATACGCCGCTAAAGTTCAGAGCACCTCCCAAACCGATCAATTGGATCCGCCTGGCTCCAGCACGTAGGATGTGTCGAGGCTTTGCGAGACGCACCTTCGCTTCCATGGTGGGTCTCGAAGACTCGACCCACCCTGCATCCTGCAAAATTACTGGAGGCCTCTGCCCGCGCCCAACAATTCGGTCTCAACCGCAACAAGCGATTCACAACCGATCTCACGCCAAAACCATAGCACAACAGACAGTCGATTTATATCAGCAACTAGTCCGCACATAAGATGATCAGCTTTCAAGACCTCACAAGACAAGCGGTCTTTATTTGCTCTACATTTAGTCGCTGGCCATTCCAGTAATGACCACACACCGATTAGCGTTTGAATTGTATATCAGATACGCAAAGAACCAAAAAACATAGTCACCAGGAAGACCTACGTCGCTGCCATACGAATAAATGGATGACGAATCTATGGGCACCAATGCATTCAACTGGCGCCAATACTCCGGCAAAAGTGCTTCCGCTGAATAGCTGCCCTCACAGGTGAGGCATTGGTTAACGTAAGCCGTAAGTTCTTCCAAGCTCACTAGTGAAGTCTTTGCACTCTGAGGCGTCGATTCGGGATAAAGAACCAGCATCAACTCATTTATGGGTAGCTCAGGCATGACTGGAAGCATCGCGCCGCTGACCGAAAGTGACACAGCGTAATTCCATCCGTACAGCATTTTCTCGATCTGATTGAGAGTTGATCGAAAGCTATGTAAGTCACTTTCAGGGAGCGGCTTGATTTGCCCTAGCACTTCTGGCAGCAGTCCTTGTGGAGGACTCGCTCTCGGGACGTCTAAGAGCCACTCCTTTTGGAGTTGTTTTAGACGATTACCCACATACCGCTTGGCATCTCCCAATTCTGAGCCAGTAAATCTCCGGTGTTCTCGAATTGCGGCAATGATATTTCCGGCAATGAGCTGCTCATCGATTGCATCAATTTGTTCAGTGTTTAAGTTCACCATCCTGACAATCCAAAGCTCAAGGTCGCAATAAGACCACAAAAAGACGAGTTTATGCGATTTGATCGAAAACGCCAGGCGTGGTAGCGACTACAACGCCCTAGACAGCCTAAGCGGCTTCGCACTATAATGCTGGGTCCCGCCCCGAATCTAGCTAGCGGGACATTACTGGCGATCCAATATTGGAGGACATGTGGTTAAGTTGACTCTACGCGACAAGGAATCGGCCCAAGAAGCCGTCCGCCGTTTCCGCAAGCTGGTCGAGCGCAGCGGCATTAAGAAGGAAATGCGCGTTCGCGAATTCTACGAAAAGCCCAGCGAAATCAAACGCCGCGCCCGCCTGCGCGCCGAACGCCGCAGCCGCCGCGAACGCTTCATGGCAACTCACTAATTGAGCCGCGACTCCGCTTGGCGGCGGTAGCCACGCCGCCCAACACCAGCAAACCCGTAGCTGGATTCGCCAGAATTCAGGAGAACGCCGAAGCATCTGAATTTTTGCAAATTCAGCTACCTCTGAAGTTGTTGCTTTGCGCGCAAAAAAAAGGGCCGGCACCTCGCAAGATGCCGACCCTCGGAGAAGTAGTTGCAGAAGTAGCTTTTCTTTTAGAACGCGTACTCGACGCGAACAAACAAGCCGTCGAAGCCCAGGATGTTGGCGTCGTCAAACTTCGTCGCCAACAGAGCGGGAGTCGTGGCATCGCCGCAATCACACACGTCGAACGAATTGCGGAAGCCCAGGTCGCTCCACGCGCTGAACAAGTAGCCGGCCGTGATTGCCGTGTGGCAAGTCACCTGAGCGGTGAGGCCCGCTTCGAAGTCGAACATCGGGATCAACTGACGGTTCGAGTAGTACTGACGAACCGTGGTATTGCCATCGTCGGACGAGCGAACCGTGTCGATATTCACGTCACCCAAGAGCAACGACACGTTACCCTTGCCGTACAGGCTCAGCCAGCCGTCGCAGCCCCAGTAGCGACGCCCTTCCAGGCCCGTGCGAATACCACCACCTTGAAACGTCATGCCCGTGCGAACATCGGTGACAGGGAAGTTCGTGTCATCGAGCGCGGTATACTGCCGACTCCAATCCACGTCGGCCCAACGGATACCGCCCGACCAGGCAAGATCCCACGCCGGGCAGCTTCGTCCGCAGCCGCTACCGCAGGCGTCGCCGCAGCCGGCGCCACAACCACCACCGAGCGGAATGATTTTGACGCACTCGAGATCATAGGTCTTGGCATCCACATCGGCATTGATCACCGTACGTCCATCCGGCGGCGGGTCGGCCGTGAACGGAACAATATCGCCGTAATAAGCCACGTCCGAAGCGTCGCCGCTGAACCGCGTGAACATGAAGCGAACTTCATCGCCACACGAGCTCACCCGGTAGCCGCCGCCAAAGCGGTACGAAGAGTTGTACCCAAAATCGAGCGGCACGAACTCATCGGTCCCTGCGCCCAGGTCCTGGCGAACAAACGCCGTGGCCTCGCTGAACGACGGACGAACGTACAAGTAGTCGGCCGTCACAAAGAACCGGCCGCCCGAATTGCAGCAACTGTCACACTCACACGAATCACCAAAAATCAGTCCACTTCCCTGATCACAGCAGCCGTCGGTGCAGCCGCCTGAATAGTAGCCATCGCCCGGAGCCTGCGTGAAGTAATCCGCCCCCGAGCTGCTCGTAGCAGCCTGGCTCGGTTGCGTAGAACCGACCGGTGATTGACTGGCCGCCGGTTGCGGTGTCGGCGCCAGCGCATTGGAAGCCACATAGTGACGCTGCGACATCGATTGCGCTAGCGACGGTCGGCTGATAGCGATGACTGCAATGGCGCCTACCAGCGCAGTCGCAAACAGGTTGCGTAATGTCATCCCCGATTCCCCCCTAATTCGATGGCCGAGCGCGAGCGGGCGCTACGTGCTACCCGGAAAGCAGGGCACGGCAAGTGCCGAC
>CAZGMU010000449.1:0-3843 GCA_964526975.1 uncultured Planctomycetaceae bacterium | reverse complement strand
ACCTTGCGTTTCGGGCTGGGTGATCTTTCCGCTGTATTTGTTGAGAGGGCCGGGCACGGATGGTTCCTTTAGGTGTCGGGTTTCAGGTGTCGGGTGTCAGAAATACCAGTTGGGTTCTGATACACAACTAGGTGCCATTGTAGCGTGAATGGGTTCGCTTGCCGTGGGGGTTTGGGTTACTGGGGCAGGGCAGATTGGCTCTCGCAGGGGACCAACCATCTGCTGCTCACAATTCCTCCCCCGCATTTTGGACAGATGATCTGATTGAGCGGCAGTTGAGTATTACGATTTCGAATACGAAGGGAATGGTCTGTCATGTTGGTTGCTGCGCCGACCGTGCGATGCTATCGCAGGACGGTCTGCAGTGGAGGCTCCGTGTCGCGAAGCCGTAACTGCCACGAGCGAGTAGCAGTTTGCGGATCGCTGGGAGTCATGCTTTGGCGCGAGATACACGTTAGCACAAGTGCTGGCCCTATTTCTACAAAAATCTTTTGTGAATTCGGGTGGCCAAAAGTTGGGGATTGACGCGTGGGTAGAGAACTGGAAACGGGAAGACCTCACGCAGAGGCGCGGGGAGCGCGGAGCAAGAAGATTTGGGAACACTAATCTCCGCTCATCTTCGCTAATCAGAAAGATTAGTGACGATTAGCGTGGATTAGTGTTCTTTCATCATTGCGAATTAAAAATGTAGGGTGGGACGCAGCTTTGCGAGACCGGTTGGTGTTGTTGTTGCGATTGCATGCGGCGGTGCAGTTGCAGTACGGCGCTAGCGGCTACCGCGTGCTGTGAGTCGGCCGCATTGGCTAAGCGAACCAGAATACTCGTGTCGAGCAAATAGACCCCTACTCGTAAAGCCCTTCGCTATTAACTGCCTAGGGAGCCAGCGGTACGCGGAGCGTTATGGATTTAATGGTTCGACGAAGAGGATTTTCACGGGGCGATTCTCCTTCACAAACTCCAAGCCCGTTTGCGCGGTGATGTTGGCAAGTACGAGTTTGGGGTCGTGGTCATCGCGCTCGGTTTGCGGGGTCGATGGCGAGTGTCCGTGAAGTTGGAAGCAGATTGTTCTTTCCGGCGGGCTCTTCACCTCAGAAACGATTGGAGTGCCAATCCAGCGGCCGAGCCAGCTGAGGAATGTTTCGAAGTTTCCACAGCCGCCGCCTGATCCGCTATTGGTCACCAGTTCCTTTCCGAAGATTTCGATTTTGTCCGTCGTCAGCGTTTCGTCGGTTAGGATTAGCTTCCCTTCGGCTTCGTGGCCGGGCAGGGGAGTCAGATGGTACGTGCCGTGTACGATGTAGACGGGACGCTCAACCACTTTGAGTTTCAGGCTGACAGGCAGCGAAAGCTCGTCGCGAAGAATTTGTTGCAATTGTGCGGCCACAGCTTCCGGGTCAGCGCCATCGCGTACGACCCAATCGCCAGGAATGGATTTACGGAGCAGGTTGTTTGGACCATCGATTTGCTGAGTCTTAATTCCAACCAACTGGTCAGCCAGATCTGTGAGGGTATAGCCTCCGGTAGCGGGATCGCCGAAGGTCATTCCCGGACTCTTCAACTTGCCGTTCGCCCATCCAAAAATCATGGCGGATGGGCCGGCCGGTATAGCATTGGCTTGGGTTGGATTTCCGGTGCGGTAATACTTCATGCGAATCGTAGCGAAGGGCGGAGCGATACGCACCAAGTCTGCACCGGGCTTGAGTGCGTAACCGTATTTCTCGACCATTTCTGCAAGGAGAGGGGCGGAGGCGGCGCGAATGTCTCGAAGCATTTGCGACCCCCCTTCATCATCGCGATCTTTGTGCGGTGACGGTGTGGCACCGCCAGAGATTTTCGGTTGGACTGGCTGTTTCTGTTCATCGGCAGGCGACCCCTTGGTTTTGGGATTTTTCTTTTGCGCCTTGTCGTTATCGCCGGATTCGGAAATTCGAGGCGAAACTCCAAACAGCGGTGTGGTCGTTTCTTTCCAGTTAGCATTTGGGTCTTGGTCCACAACGCGTAAATCTACTTCCACGGTTTTTCCATCGACTACGTCGACGATGGTTCGTTGCGGAATGTAAACCTTGGGAATTCGCCGTAGTTCGCCGTTGATTGGCGTTGCGGCAGATACCGGCTTGGCGGACGGTTTTGCGAACCATCGCAGTTCGCCGTCCTCAGACACTTGGTTCACCCTAACAGCCTGCTTACCCGGAGCAGCGTGCAACTCAAATCGTCCGGCGGAATTTGCGGCGACACTAGGGTCCCAATTTGGACGACTATGCTCGATGGAATTCGGGAGAATGATGTCGGCCGTAATATCGGCCCGCATGCCTGGCGTTACGGGGATCGGCTCGCCGGTTTTATCGTCGACGAAACAGACGCTGATCACGCCGCCCTTACTTAATACCAAGCTAGGCACGGTGGAGGTCTTGCTGGCAGTGGCTGTGACTTCGCTCATTAAGATGTTTACCCAGCCTGGCATTTCGGCGAAGAGGTTGTAACTGCCGGCCGGCAATGATTTGAATGTGTACTTGCCATTTATATCGGTGCGGGCGTCGAGGGCGACTGGATCCGGGGTTAGGTGGTCCTGGCCTGGCTGGTTATCCCTGGGCTGGGGAGTTGCCAAGTGTACGATGACGCCGGCCGCAGGCTTCGCAGAATCGCCGTAGATCACTTGGCCTTCGAGCACCGCTCCCGGTTCGAGTGTGACATCCTGTTTGCCGGGAATCTTTTGGTAGATGACATTCTTCGTGGCGAAATCCCGATGAGCCACAGTCATTACCGGAGGTGCGATATACGCTAGAAAGACTTCTTTTTTCTGGTCGATTTGCGATTGCCGCTGCCGCTGTCGTTCGGCTACGAGTTTCTGGAATTCATCTACGCCATAGGGAGCGGCGTCGCTGATTTCGTACGTGCCATCGGGTTTTGTCTGGGCAGATGCGACTCCTTCCCAAGTTGAAGAGTTGAGACCGCCGACCATCACGAGCGCTCCGCCGATGGGTTTGCCGGCGGGGCCAATGACGCGGCCGGTGAGTGTGGCGCTTGGCTTCAAAACCATATTGAAAATTTCGCCGGTCAGCGCAATTCGTTGCCGAAGGTCCCCCTGCACTCCGGCAACTCGATCCGGCGCTCGGACGACGACTTGCACAAGTTCTTCTTCCCGTGGATCGAATGCGTGGTTCTGGGGATTGAACTTTCTGCCGGGATACTCTTTGGGAATGTCGACGACATTTTCGAACCGATAGTTACCCTTGGCATCGGTGGTTGTCTTGGTTTGCAACTTGCGCTCACCGTCGATGCGGTTGACACGGAAGAGAAGCGCTTCGGCTCCGGCGGTTGGTTGGCCTTTTTCGTCGACCACGCGGCCGGTGATCGTATTGGGAGTGGACCGCTCCTCTTGAGCATGGTTCGCCGCTTTCTCCGCTGCGGATTCCTCTCGTTCGAGCTTCTCTACGTCTTCCGCCGCGACTTGCGACTGTTGCAGGTTGCAATTTTCAAAACCGAACTTGCGGGCGAAGGCGTGGCGGCCGTCTCTATCGTTGACCCAGCGGTCGAGCGATTCTTTTTCGGGCTCTGCGAAGCGAACACGGGCTAGCATTGTTTTGTTGCGGGCGTATTTCAGCTTCGGAATAAACTCTTGCATCGACTCCGTAAAGTCGACGGGAAATCGGGAGCCATCGCGAGCGCGGATGATCGGCTTGATATTGACGACGCAGTCGGTGTCTTCCGCGAGCATGCGAGACAGAAAGGTCGATACCGCGAACACGCGAACACGATCATCGCCGATTGATTTTTCGCCCAAAGTCACTCCCGAACTCTTCGTTTGCTCAATGACCGACTCCGCAGCGGCGACATATTTCGACC
>CAZGMU010000448.1:2635-3850 GCA_964526975.1 uncultured Planctomycetaceae bacterium | reverse complement strand
TTCTTCGACGAGACTGCAGAAAGTTGATGAAACGACGATAATATACGGCTTTCCCAAGCCACGTCGCCATGTTCGATACTCAGTTTCAGCGCCATGGATTCAAGTTCCCTCCGCATGAAGCTGATATCCATGAGCTTGGTCCGCGACACGGGCGCAACGCGAAAGCCGCGATGATCTTCCGAGACAACGAGACCTTCACTGGCAAGACGAAATAGGGCTTCGCGAACAGGGCTTAAGCCAACGTCGTAGCGCGCCTTGATCTCCTCGAAACGCAACCGCAAACCGGGCTTCAGGACACAATTCACGATATCGGCTCGCAGGCGCTCACGAACATCGCTTGCAAGAGTTCGCGCTGAAATCTCTTCTTTCGATGGCTCCGCTACAGAAATGTTCATTTCGCGCCCTGACCCCTATTACGGTCATATTTTCGAAAATCGGATTGGATGCGAATTGCCCCGACGCGTCAAGCCCGATCTGGCCTCTTAGCTGAAACTAGCCTCCTGGCTGAAATCGGCAGCAGGCTCGGTTTCGAAGCTGGCGCCAGCCACAAACGCTCCCCGAGCGTCGCAAGGATCAGCTCGGCCCAACGAGCTGATAGCCAATGGAAGCTCTGCCGGTGCGGGTCAGGCTTCTGGCAAACCACGCCGTCGTCAAAACTCGCGAGGAAGGAAACTTGTACGCCGACCTGCCAGTTGGATTGATGCCCAAATACCTGCACTTGCAATCAATATCCATGCCGCGTCGGGCAAGACCGTTGTCGACAGCTGACCTTAACCTGTTGGCTGACCTTAACCTGCGGCTAGAGCATCGCGCCGAAAAGCGGGAACGAATTGGCGCGACGATCATGAGACAGATATGGGCGCTTGTCCCCGTCAAGAATTTCGCCCTGGCGAAAAGCAGGTTAGCGTCCACGCTCAGCGCCGATAATCGGCGTTCTCTAGCTATTGCAATGGCCTTGGACGTAGCTACCGCGCTCAAACAATCGAAAGCGATTGCGCAGGTTGTCTTGGTCAGCGATATCCCCGAACTGGATCGGCTGTTGGGTGTCGATGGCGTCCGGCATTTCGATACGCACCGAACGCAGGGACTGAACGAAGATCTGACAGCGGCGGCCGACTGGGCTGGCTGCCGGGGAGCAACTCACGTCTTTATCGTACACGCGGATTTGCCGCTGCTCACAGCCGCCGCCGTCGATCGCTTTATCCTCGAGGCCCG
>CAZGMU010000448.1:0-2625 GCA_964526975.1 uncultured Planctomycetaceae bacterium | reverse complement strand
ATCGCCTCCGAAAGAGATACTCCGGCAGCAGGACTGCGCGTTGCTGCATGCAGGAAAGGCAGCGGAACGAACGCGCTACTCGCACCAGCACCGCTGCCTCTGCCGCTGGTATTTGGCAACAACAGCCTCGTTTCCTTCTGCCGAACTGCTGCAGAAACCGGCGTCTCCATTGAGGTGATCCATGATTTGCCGCTGGCGACCGATATTGACGAGCTTGACGATCTACGGGCGCTCATTCCGGCATGCGATCGAGGTGCGGTTGTCGGTCGGGCAACCGCAACTTTGCTGGCTCAGAAAACGCTGCCTGCCCATCTACGGATGGAGGCCACGCTGTGAGCCGACGTGATCAAAAGCGGTAATATTAAGATTCGGCAATGCGGGGTACGGCGCAGGCTCACGCCGTGCCGGCACCCCGGCACGACGGTTCACGTCCCTCAAGCGCGGAAGCCTCTAATCGTGCTTTGAAGAGACCGGGAACAGAACCCCTCCGGCCGCCGCCGCCGCATCGATTTCCGCCAGCGGCATCCCCGCTTCCAACAGAATCTCACGGCCGTGCTCGCCGAACCGCGGCTGCAGCATCCGGATAGCAGCCGGGGTATCGGAAAATTGTACCGGGATATCGGGAACGACGATTGATCCCTCGGTCGGATGCTGCTCCTCGCGGAAGAACCGGATCGCATTCAGATGGCTGTCCTCCAGCACCTCCTCGATGGACTGCACAGGCCCCGCCGGTATTTCGTTGTCGTCAAACAACGCCAGCCATTCCATCGTCGGTCTTTTGGCCAGTTCCTCGCCGGCAAACTCATAGAGACGGTTGATGTTGCGGCTGCGCGCGGCCATCGTCGCAAATCGTGGATCGTCGGCAAGTTCCGGCTTTCCCACGATGGAGAAAAAGCGCCGCCATTGCGTATCCGTATAGGCCAGCATGCAGATCCAGCCGTCGGCCGTCTTGTATGGCTTGCGCCAGGGCGCCAACAAGCGGGAATAGCCCGTCTCGCCCAACGCCGGGTTGAATGTGCGGCCGGACAGATGTTCGATCATAAGAAAGGACACCATCGTCTCGAACATCGGAATCTCGACAACCTGGCCTCGCCCGCTTTTCTCGCGCTGATAAAGCGCCGCAGTGATCGCCTGAGCAGCCATCAGGCCGCAGGTCTTGTCGGCGAGGATCGTAGGCGCATAGCCCGGCTCACCCGATATCCGCTCAAACAGACTTGCGACGCCGGACATCCCCTGAATGATGTCGTCATAGGCGGGGCGGCCGCCATAGGGACCGTCTTCCTGCCAGCCGTGGATGCCCGCATAAATCAGCCTTGGATAGCGCGCCGTGAGATCCCGCGCGCCGAGCCCAAGCTTCTCCAGTTTCTGCGGCCGCACATTGTGCACCAGGATGTCGGCGGTTTCGAGCAGGCGAAACAGCAATTTGCGTCCCGTTTCCTGTTTCAGGTCGAGGACAATGCTGCGCTTGTTGCGGTTGGCGCCCATGAACAGCGCCGCCATGTAGGGATTGCGGGAAGGGCCGGCATAGCGGGTCGCGTCGCCCTCGGGCGACTCGACCTTGATGATATCGGCGCCGAGATCGCCGAGAATCTGCGTGGCATAAGGTCCGGAGACGACCGAGGTCATGTCAATGACCTTTATGCCTGCCAGCGGCCCGCCCACGACTGATCTTTCATCACTTTTCATGTTCATCGCCGGTCCTATCGCCGGAAATTTCCATCAACACCGTTCATCTGGCTGCAACCGCGCCTGTCCCGAAAATGCCGTAACCATAACATGCGTCGCGGCGGAGGAGTTGCGCGCAACGGCTTTGCGGCATCTCCACTCTGTTTGGCGCTATTTCAGAAGTATGAGGCTGAGCTGCGGAAACGCCACCAGCAATGCCAGAACCAGCAGCATCATCAGAACGAAAGGGACCGCCCCCTTGAATATCTCGCCCAGCGAAACGCGCTGATCGTTCAGTGTGCTTTTCACCACGAAAACGGACAACCCGAAGGGGGGCTTGAGCAATCCAACTTCGATAGCGACGATCGTGATGATGCCGAACCAGATCAAGTTCATGTCGAATCCGCTGGCGACAGGCAACACCAGAGGTAGGCAGATCAACATGATCGAGATCGAATCGATGATGGTTCCGAGCGCGATGATGATCAGAAGGTAAACGAACAGAAATCCATTCTCGCCGAACCCCGCGGCATTTATCGACTGGATCAGGAATTGCGGCGTGCCGGACATGGCCAGCATGCGCGAGAACATATTGGCGCAGACGATCAGGAAGCAGACCGACACGGTGACGTGCCCGGTTTCAAGCAGAACCTTCCACAAGCCGGCCCAGGTCAGCTTTCTGCGCAGGAGCGCCAGGGCGAGCGCGCCCGCGGCGCCGACCGCGCCCGCCTCCGTCGGCGTGAAAAACCCCGCATAGATGCCGCCAAGGCAAAGAAGGATCAGCGCGAAGCTGGGAGCCACCTTGGCGATCATCCTGCCCACGCTCATGAGCGGGGCATCGTCGCCACCGGAATGGCCGCCCACAAAGCTGGGCCAGAAATGCGCCATCGCCAGAATGCCCACGCAATAGGTCAGGGCGAGGACCATGCCGGGAATAATGCCCGCGATGAACAGCGCGCC
>CAZGMU010000447.1:370-3854 GCA_964526975.1 uncultured Planctomycetaceae bacterium | reverse complement strand
GAGCCCAGCCGGCTGGCCGAGCGGAGCTGCGCGGCGTCGCCGGCCCAGCCGCCTCCGCGAACGGTTCGCGGATACAGATCATTGGGCCGCACGAACGGGTTCGTCGCATTCCCATTCAGTCGCGCGAAGTAGTCGGGCACGAATTGATCGGCGGTCCATTCCATTACGTTGCCGTGCATATCGAACAGGCCCCACGGATTTGGCTTCTTGGTTCCGACTTTTTGATACTTCTCGTCGCTATTGTCGTTGTACCAGGCGTATTTGCCCAGTTCGGCCGGGTCGTCGCCGAATGAGTAAGCCGTCGTCGTGCCGGCGCGGCAGGCATACTCCCATTCCGCCTCGGTCGGGAGGCGATAGAAGTGGCCTGTCTGGGCGCTGAGCCATTCGCAATACTTGTTCGCCCCGTGCTGGGTCATCGAGATGGCAGGGAAGCCTTTTTGCCCCATGCCAAAGCTCATTTCCACGTACGGGGCGGTCGGCGAGGTGACCGCGTCGATGTCGGCATACTTGGCAGCCGGATCGAAATCCTTGCGAGTGCCGTTCTTGAACCGATCGACGGGCGTGATCATGAACGGCTCGTACTCGTCCCAGGTCACCTCGTGCTTCCCGATCCAGAACGGCGAAACTTTCACTTTGGTCTGCGGGCCTTCGTGCGGCTGCCGGTCCTTCTCTGTTTCGGGGCTGCCCATCAGGAACTCGCCACCTTTGATCGCCACCATTTCATAGGCGGCGCCGGTTTGGGGAACCTTGGCCGCGTAGTCTACGAATTTGGATTCCTTCTTCGCCTGCTCGACGATCTTGGCGTGAATGCGTTGCACGAGGGCCATGTCGTCTGAGTTTGGCGCGACGACTCTCTTGGCGCGTGTTCTTAGCGTAATTTCGCTCGGCCAGTTGGCCCCTTCGGCGATCCATTGTCGGAGCGTTTCGATAGCTGCTTTCTCAAGCGGGCCGCCTTTTTTGGCCGGCGGCATCAAGGCATCGTCATCCTTTGGCACGATAGTGCGCTGATACAGCGGGCTTTCCTCCGGCTTCTTGGCAACGATGGCGGGACTGCTGCCGCTAGTAAACGCCAACTCGCGGCTGGACAGGTCTAATTCGCCTTCCGCGTGTTCGCCCGAGTGACAGGAGAGGCAGTTCATTTCGAGGATGGGTTTCACATCCTTGACGAAATCAACCGCTGCCCGCACCGGCGACGACGCAGCCAACGCGACAATTCCACCAATGGCTAAACAAAGTAGGCCGTGAAAGGAAAGAGAGCGTGCTGGCATGCTTCACAGGCGGGGAGGGGGAGAGCATGGGACAAAAAGGCAGGTCTCCGCATTGTACCACAACCGCCAGTCGCCGAAAGCTTTTGGGCTGATTGTCTCAGGGTTAGCCGTTCGTCGAGCGGGACAGCAAGATCTTAATGAGGTTGGGAGGCACGAAGGGCGCGAAAGTTTTCGTGTTTTTTCGCGATTTTTCGTGTGGTTGTGGATGTTTTTGTTGATCATGGGCGGTTGGACGGGGGCGGGGACGCCCCGGCTCGCGGGTCGTTGTTTCATGTCGATGAAAGCCTCCATCAAGGTGCGCAAAATTCATCCCCGGAATTTTGCGCACCTACTAGTGCAGGCCCAAAATTTCTGCTCGGCGCGCACCGTCAGCGTTGTCTGGCTGCCAGCCGATTGCGAACGGTTTAGTTTTCAAAGAACGGGCGAATCGCTTCGCTGGAATGGTGCGGAGCGAGTCGCCTATGCGAGTTGCGTCCACAGGCTAGCATAATGTGGACATACGTTCAATTCCCCAGTTTTGGCCAGTGGGACGATTTTCGAGGTGGGGAAGTTTCGCGCAGAGGCGCGGAGGGCGCGGGGAAGGCAATAAATGAGGGTGTCCGGGAATTCCGGGTGGCACGCTCTGATGCTTTGGGGAGGGCTGGTTTGCCAAGTTGTACAGTTCCACGCCCTTCAAAGACTCAGGGCGTGCCACCCTGCGCCGTTAACCCTTTCCCTAGCCACAAAAAACACGAAAACCGCGAAAAGCTGATGTCTTGGGGTAACTCTTGGCGTTTTTCGTGGCCAGAACTTAAAAAGCTCACGCCAAGGCGCTAAGACGCAAAGAATACGAAATGCATTTACCACGAAGAACACCAAGGTCACGAAGGAGGAGAAAGGAGTGGAGCCTTTTCACCGCTTCTTCAAAAGTTTCTTGGTGTCCTTCGTGTTCTTCGTGGTTCCATCCATTCTTATCTTTGCGTCTTAGCGCCTTTGCGTGAGGATATCAAGGTTAACGGCGTAGGGTGGCATCTGGGGGGGCTTTTAATGGTTAGCGGCTGTCGCCGTACTCGTTGAGGCTTAGCATTGGCTCGCCGGCATCGACGGTTGCTTCTGCTGCCGCGGCGAGGCTCATCGACTCGGCCGACACGTCCCCTTGGTCGGCGATTCGCACTCGGCTGGCGAGCCACAAAGTAGAGAGTGTGCAGATCGCGCCGAACCAGCCGACGGTTCCGAAATGTTCGATTCGACCCTTGGCTGTTTGGGTTACGATCGCGCCGCCGAAGTAGGCGCCGATTCCACTCGCTACGTGTTGTACGGAAGAGTTCACGCTGAGGAACGCGCCTCTGCGGCGCGGCTCGACGCTGCTGGTGACCATCGCCATGGCCGCGATCATGCGGCCCACGTTGCACATCATCAGCCCGCCGAAGATCATGACCACCAACTGAATCGGCGCCGGGGGCAGATGAGTGATGACGAGCATTAAAAACGCCGAACCCGGCGCGATCGCGCAGTAAACGGGTAGCTTGCCATATTGGTCCGCGAGGCGACCGACGATGGGGGCCGTGAGCAAAGTCAAGGCACCTCCGGCGACGTAAACCCAGGGCAACTGCTTTTCGGCTAGGCCCACGTTGTTTACCAGGTAGGGGTTGAGCATGGGAAAAACGGCAAAGCTTCCGATCATCAGCATGATGATCAACGCAAAAGCGTTGAGATGGTTGGGTTCCGAAAAGATCTCGGCGAGCGAGCGAAGTGGATGCGCGTGTGACTTGCCCACGTGCGCATTCAAGGGCGGCAAGGCAAACGGCGTGAGGGCGAGCATGGGAACTCCGCCAATCGCGAGCGCAACGAACGGCACATGCCAGCCATACTCCGTGCCAAAATAGAGCCCGAGCGGCACCCCGGCGACCGACGCCAGTGCAAAACCTGTCATCAGCGAACCGGTGGCGCTGCCGCGGCGATTCTCTGGGAAGACGTCGCCGATGATCGCCATGGCCATTCCGCCTAGCAAGCCGCCAAACGCGCCGGTTGCCACTCGTGCGGCCACCAGCGCGTGATAATTCGGCGCCAAGCCACACAGTAGCGTCCCGATCAGGAAGCCGGCGTAGCAGGTAATGAATGTCGATCGTCGTGAAAAGCGATCGACAATCGACGACGCCACTAGCCCCATAGCGCCGGCGGCAAACGTGTACGCCGAAACAACCACGCCGAACTGGGCCGGGTTGATATGCAGTAGC
>CAZGMU010000447.1:0-261 GCA_964526975.1 uncultured Planctomycetaceae bacterium | reverse complement strand
TAGCCGCATGAGCTGCGGGCCAAGCGGCATGACGATCATAAAGTCGACGATCGTCGTGAATTGGACGGCCGCCAAGATGAGCAGAATCAACTTTTCGCGGCGCTGATCACTGGGCAGGGTATTTTCGGGAGGTGCTGCTATCATCGATCCATCATCTCTGGTCCGTATTTAGAATCTATCCGAGAACCGTGCAGAAAGGGGGACAGGCACATTTTGCTCCGAAGACTCCGCAAAATGTGCCTGTCCCCAACGATTCTCGGA
>CAZGMU010000446.1:0-3855 GCA_964526975.1 uncultured Planctomycetaceae bacterium | reverse complement strand
ACACGCGCCTCCAGCGAGGATGCTCTCGCGCGTCTTGCACTTCGACCAGCCAGCGGTTCATTTCCTCGGCGAGCCAGCCTAGGCGGTTCAGCTTCTTCAGCTTCTTTTGCAGCGCGTCGTGGAGAGGTAACAGGTAGCGAACGTCTTCCAAAGCGTAGTCGATTTGCTCGCCGCTAAGGGGACGCCGGCGCCAATCGGTCCGCTGCTCCCCCTTGGCAGGCCGCGCATTGATAAACCGCGTGACCACCGAGGCATACGACGAAGGATATTCCGGGCAGCAGAAGCCGGCCGCCAATTGTGAATCGAACAAATTGGCCGGTTGCCGCTGGCAGGCAGTGAGGGCGAAATTGAGCTCTTCGCGGGCAGCATGCACGATCGTGACATGGTCACCGTCGGCCAGTAGGTTCCAAAACTTCGACAGATCGCCGCAGCGGTAGGGATCGATCACCGCCAGGTCGTTTGCGGTCGCAACCTGTACGAGGCACAGTTCGGGCCGAAACGTATCTTCCGACACAAATTCCGTATCGATACCGATGCGGTCGGCTTGCGCAAGCCGGCCACAAAAATCGGCAAGTTGAGCGGAAGAGGTGATCGTCTCGTGCGACACGGCGGGCGAGAAATCTGCCTGGTCAGAGGAAATGGCTTTCACACGCGGCACACCTCGCGTGGGAGTAGTCTTCTAATATACATAAGGCAATACGCCACCGACACACTCTCGGGGAGAATACAAAAAAATCTCGGACTGGGAACTCAGCCTCAGCGTTAGCCTCCTACGAGTCATACTTAACCGCCCAATCTTGCACGAAGCGCCCCGCCCAAACAGCGGTCGACCTGCTACAATTTGCTGTGTGGCCCGTTGTGGTCAACCGGGCGGATTCCAGTCGTTTGCCGATCGATGTCGGTAAAATTCGTCGTGACAAGAGCATCTCGCGTTCGACCATTTTCCTTTCTACGAGTCATTGAGCAAGCCTGTCTGCACGTGTTTCCGGCCCCGTCTAGGCGGACAACCAGAGCGGCTTGCCTGGAACGGCGTCTCAACCGTAATTAACCGAACCTGCATCATGCGCGAAACCTGGGTGAAACCAAACCGCCGGGCGATCCTGCTTGGATGCCTACCACCGCTAATCTTGGCTGGGATCGGCGTTGTAATGGCCTTTGCGCTCCAAGACCCAATTAGTAATGTCTGGCGATGGATGGGCTTCATCCTGATTGGGGTGGGATTTCTTGTGGTTGGCATCCTATTGTGCCAACTCATGCAACCGCGGATCGGTTTTCAAGATGGAATGGTGCTGTTTTACCTGCGTGCTGGAGCACCGATCGCCGTGCCGGTGGCCGTTGTCGAGTCTTTTTTCTTTGGCCAGGGACCTGCGCACTTTCCCGCGATGGCGCAGCAACCTCAGACTGTAAACCTCGTTGCCCGCTTGTCGCAGCGACATACGGAATGGGCGAGCCAAGACGTGCGGTCATCGCTCGGTAAGTGGGACGAAGGCTACGTGACGATTCGCGGCACGTGGTGCGAACCTTTCAACTCGGAAATGATCCGTACATTGAATCGACGACTCAAAGAAGTGAAAGACGCAGCCGGCGACGTTAAGAACATATGAGCAAGACAGAACTACGACGATCAGAACCTGGGCTGCTTGTTAGCGTGCGCAATCCCAGCGAGGCACTCGCTGCGCTCGCTGGCGGTGTAGACATTATCGATGTCAAAGAGCCTCGTCACGGCTCGCTCGGCGCTGCCGATGGACAAACGATTGCAGACATTGTTCGGGCGGTGGACGGCCGTGCGATTGTCTCGGCAGCGATGGGGGAATTGACTGAGTTCTTGGACTCTTTCGGCAAACGCAAACCGGCTCCGATTGTGGAAGGTGTGTCGCTGTTTAAAGTGGGTCTGGCGGGCTGCCGCAAGATCGACGACTGGCAGGAACATTGGTGGCGCACGATCGCCTCGATGGCAAAATCGCAACAAGCCGGTGCAACACAACCGGTTGCCGTGGTCTACGCCGATTGGAAGTCGGCCGCCGCTCCATCACCGCAAGAAGTGCTGAACGTGGCAATTGAGTGTCGCTGCCCTGCCCTGCTTATCGATACCTGGAACAAATCGGACGGCGGGTTGTTCGACCATTGGCCTGCCGACGAGTTGCGGAGGTTTCTTGCTACCGTTCGCTCCCACGCACTCGCCACGGTTTTGGCGGGCTCATTGACAAGCGAGAACATCGCGGCGGCGGCGCGATTGATGCCCGATTTGATCGCTGTTCGCACCGCCGCGTGCGACGGCGGCCGCCAAGGCCTCGTTTCGGAGACCCGAGTGCGCGAACTGAAGAATAGCATCGCGATGGCTGTTCGCGATATTGCTGTTGCTTAAAACGACCTAAGTTCTTGTGGCTCAACTATCTCTGAGCAATTCTGATCATACTTCGCCGGAGGGTGATCTTAGGCACCCAGAATTTTCTTGACTTTCGAAATGAAAGCGGGATACTCGTGGTCGTTCGCGAATCCTTGGCAGCAGGCATTGGCTTCACGATTTGGGGGTATCAATCATGCATAAGAACGTGCTCGAAGCAATCCAAGAGGGAGATTGGTATTTCGAACCAAAAGAAATCGACCCCAAGCTCTATCCGGCCACAATGGCGATTCCCGGGACCGACGAAAAGCTTCAGGTGCTGGCCGCTCGAGTGCGAGCCGGGCTGCCACTGTGGCATGCATCCGACCGACCAGACTACGACGAGCCGAACAGCCGCTATTGAGTAGGCGACTCGGGCGACTGATGCTAAATTCAATGAGCCGCCTGTAGCACAGAAGAACCGACAATAGTTTCCAATGCTTGGTTAGCGGCTCGACTCCATCGGCGGGCGCTTTTGTTGTGTTTTTTGTGGTCATCGAATAGGCCATCGTTAATTTTTGTGGCTTTAGTAAATCAGTAAGGATTCAATATGCCTAAGTTCGGCGTTCGAGTGCCGCACACGCTCTCTAAAGATGAAGCCCGCTCTCGATTAGAACGATTCGTAGAAGTGATCGAGCAGAAGTATGCCGATAAGGTCAGCGATTTGAAACAGTCCTGGGAAGGCGATACGCTTAAGTTCCATTTCAAATCGTACGGCATTGCTCTCGATGGCGGCATCACCGTGGCCGACAACGAACTAAATCTGGCGGGTGACCTGCCCTTTGCCGCGATGATGTTCAAGGGAAAGATCGAATCGGAAATTCGCGAATCATTGGAACGAATCGTGGCGTAGGCGTCGAGGAAAGCGCTACTTATAGCGGCCCGGCACGATGCGCACTTGATCCCCGTCTAGTTGATACCCTAAGCCCGCCGGGGTGAGGAGCGCTTCGAGTAGCTGCTCTCGATCGGCATTCTCGACCGAAAACGACACGCGATTGTCGAGCGATTGACCGGCTTTGCGAATGGCCTCTTCATCGATTTGAATCGACCAGTGTAGCCGCTGGGATAATTGCTTCAAAACGGCGCCAACCGGCTGCTCGCGAACGCGCAGCGTATAGACTTGTTTTGCGGTTTGGTTCGACTTCAGCGGTTTTTGTGCTGAAGCTGGCTGGCCAGCGGCAGCCTGTGCAGCTCGATGCCGAATCGTGGCGGGTATCGCAACGATTTCGATTGTCTGGTTCTGAGGACGCAACTCGAACGTCAGATCGAACCCTATCAGAAACACCGTCAATTGCTCCACCAGCGTCAACGCTGGCAATTCTCCAGCCGACCAGAGGTCGTGCGGAACTGCCTCGCCGTGTGCAAGCCGCCAACCACGTTGCTCGACCGCCGCAGTGATCACGCTTCGTGGTTGAGCAAGCCTTTGCCATTCGGTCGCCTGTTTCTCAAGAAACTGTTTACGGATTTCGGCG
>CAZGMU010000445.1:0-3864 GCA_964526975.1 uncultured Planctomycetaceae bacterium | reverse complement strand
GTGCTGAATCAGTTTCCTGATGCAGACCTGCTCAACCTACTGCCGGAGCAGCGCGAACTCGCCGTTGAACGATTCGTCGCCGGTGATGTGTTTCGTCGGATCGACTTAGATATTGGGCGAACTATCCGCGAGAAGGCCCCGAATGCCGCAATGGGCTTGGGTCGACTCAAGGAGGTGCGCGAGTATGTCCGAGAGACGGTTTCCGCGTCGTTCAGGAGACTCAGAGAGACTGGGCAGCGTTTAGCTGCAGGAAGGATCACGCAAATCGTCCAGAGTGCCATTCGTGAAACCTTCCAAGTGTTCGAGGGGTATGCTGAATGAAGATTACGAGCGCGCTCTCGGATTTTGACTTTGCTGGCACGGTCAGCGATTTGGATGTTGTGCTGTACGGCAATTCGGGCGATCCCATGCGTGGGTCTGTTGGCGCAGCGTTGAAGCAGGCTATTGCACGAGAGAAGGTTGCCCCCGCCGCGCGAGCATGGGACTTGTTGTCGCTTGCTCTGGCCGTCGTTTCTTCCGATCTTGCCGGCCATAGAGATCGCAGCCCAGATGGCTGGACCAGAGAGTTCGATTTGACAATCTCGGTAGTTGATGCCCCGTTCTGGAACGACAACGCTGAAACGCTGCAAAGGCTACTGGCGTACTTGAGCACGGATCGTTGGACATTGCGATTTGTCGAGGGCGGCATTCTTCCGCAGCCCGACCGGCAGCCGGAACACCCGACGGAGGATTGCGTCGTCTTGTTGTCGGGAGGTCTGGATAGCTACATCGGTGCGATTGACCTGGTCGAACAGGGTAGACGGCCGCTCGCGGTCAGTCAGATGGTTCGAGGCGATGGAGAGAAACAAGTTGCATTTGCGGCAGAGATCGGCGGGGGCCTCCGTCATTTCCAGGTGAACCACAACGCCGACGTTCCGGACCCCGAGAATCCGCCGTCACAACGCGCTCGCTCGATCATCTTCCTGGCTTACGGTGTCTTTATGGCGACGACCCTGGCCAGCTACCACGCGGGCGAAGAGGTTACGCTGTATTTGTGCGAGAACGGCTTCATTGCGCTCAATCCTCCATTGACCGGTGGACGCCTTGGAAGTCTGAGCACACGAACAACGCACCCGATCGTCCTTTCGTTGTTGCAGCAGGTGTTGGATGCCGCCGGTCTGCGAGTTCGGATCGTCAACCCATACCGTTTCAAGACCAAAGGCGAGATGCTCCAAGAGTGCCTCGGACAGCCCATGCTTGCCGCGCACGCGCATCAGACTACCAGTTGCGGTCGATTCAAGCAGTTCGGCTACAAACATTGCGGTCGGTGTGTGCCGTGCCAGGTTCGGCGAGCGGCTTTCCATGCATGGCGTGGCCAAGACTCAACGTACTACGTCTATGAGAATCTTGCCCTGGACGACGACGAACACGCTGGGTTCGACGATGTCCGCTCGGCATTGATTGGTATCGGCGAGCGCCGAGAGATGGGCACTAGCCGGTGGCTCGGGTCCACGTTGAGTTCGAACCTTGTGGCAGACAAGCCGTCTCTCACGGGAGTCGTCGAGCGAGGGCTGGCTGAAATCGAGTCGATGATGCTTGCACTGGGTGTGCGGTGATCGATTTTCACGCGCACCTCGACCTCTATCCCGATCCGCAGATGATCGTGAGGGAGATTGCGGAGCGTGGAATGTATGTCCTGTCTGTCACGACTACACCCAGCGCTTGGAAAGGTACCTCTGCACTCGCTACGCCGGGCTCCCGCATTAGGACTGCGCTGGGTCTGCATCCGCAAATCGCGCATGAGCGAGTCGGCGAACTGCCGCTGTTTGACTTGCACTTGCATGAGACCATGTACGTTGGTGAGATCGGCCTCGACGGAGGTTCCGAGTTCAAGCAGCATTGGCAAACGCAGCTAAAGGCCTTCGATCACATATTGAATGCCTGTCGCCTTGCCGGCGGCCGGATCATGTCCATTCATAGCCGTCGCGCGGCATCTGCTGTACTAGACCGGCTGGCGGCAGTTCCGGGAGCAGGGACTCCGATACTTCATTGGTTTTCGGGAGGCAAGCGAGACCTACAGCGTGCGATCGCGTTGGGCTGTTGGTTCAGTGTCGGCCCGGCCATGTTGGTTTCCGAGAAGGCCCGTGAGCTTGTAAGGGACATGCCAAGAGATCGTGTGCTGACAGAGACAGATGGTCCGTTTGCGCAGATTGGAGGAGAAAGTGCCAGGCCTTGGGATGCCGGCAGAGCGATAGCCCAGTTGGCGGAGCTATGGGGGGTGGCGACGGAAGAGGAGACCGAGCGACTGATGCACGCCAATTTAAGGCATTTGGTGGCGACAGCTACTGGGCGGTAAAAATCGGGGTAGGAACACCAGTGATCCTTGTCGCTTGAGCTCGAAAAGATGTTCGTGTTATGGCTCGACGCGCTGTTGTTTCCGATGAACGCAGGCTGGGTAGGCTGATCTCGGATGGGACGTTGACTGATTCATGCCCCTCGTGAGGCCGAGCAAGGTTTCATTGGGTGAATGGGCCGGGCCCAGCCTTGGTATCTGGCGCCTCCAGCGCAAAGGCGCAATCGAAGTACTTCTCCGCCTCGCTCCACGGTGCGTTTTCCTTCCACAAGGTTAGGAAAGCACGGCTGGCATCCACGACGCTCGGACTGACCTGCAACGTTTGCAAGCCCAACGCATTGAATGTGTCCTCGTGATCATGCAGGCTACCCACTTGCCCAGCATAGCTGTAGAACTGACTGATCTTACCTGGCTGCGCGAACCGTGGAATCGCTTCGCACACGGCACCGCTCTCAGGGTTCCGGCCCGCATGGGCTTGTGAAAAACTGTCTTGGAGCATGTGCAGCAGCGCTCCCATGGCGACCTTGTCGAGGTCCTTGCGGACCTCGACAATGCCGGTGGCAAATAGATTCGTGGCAGTCATATCGCCGGGGAAATAGTGCTCCAGCTGGTCGACGCCGAGGGTTCGTATGAAGCGGTCGGTCGGAATCGCCCTGGTCGCCACGCCCCACAGGAACTGTGCCCACATCCGCATTCGCTGGTGTGTTTCTGCGGCAGTCTCGCCGTCATACGCGGCCATCGAGTGGAAAAACTGCAGGTCACCGAAATGCGATCGGTACAAAAGATACTCACCTGGGCCGAAAGCCGGCACGCCAGGCTTGCTAGACATGCGCTGCTTGGCGGTCTTGTCGGCATCGGAGAAGAGGCCCTTCCAGCACTTGGGCTGGGCAGTTGAGCGCAGCGTGACCTTGGAATCGCAGTCTGCAATGCGAGGTGGTGATGCGCGGTTCAGCGCGAACGGCGGATCGTCCGGCCAGCGTACGCCGTAGAGGAGCACTTGGTTAGCGCGGACGGCTTCGGTCGTCAGGCACTGTTTTTCCAGCCCCGCCTGAACCGCGCAGTCGAGCGCGTTGAGGGTGATGGCCTCATGGACCGGGCTCTTGATCATGGGAAGTGCATTCCCGACGAACCATTGACCGATGCCATCGATGAACTGGTTGCCGCCAAGGCTCGACAATTTACGGTCAACGTCGCTGATGCGAGGTAGGACCTGGAAGGCCAGCGCGATAGAGGGCAGCAGCACTACCGTCATCAGTGTGGTTGCCCCGTAGCGCCTCAGACGGGTCTTTGCCAAGATCATGGTCCTCCGATACTTTGTCTTGTGGAACGCCTACTTGATGGGGCGGGCGATCTGAAATTGTTCGTAAACGATAGGCGGCCGCGCCTCGCTAGTTGACTCAATGGTTATCGTGTTCTGGCGCTCTGATGTTGAGCCTCCAGATTTCCGAAGCTGGATCTGCCGGATCTGTGTGGTGACAAGCCCCGGTCTTCGGTGATCGGAACGAGCCGCTCGTCCGGTCATGAAAAACTTT
>CAZGMU010000444.1:0-3864 GCA_964526975.1 uncultured Planctomycetaceae bacterium | reverse complement strand
ATTCTCTCGCTAGCGCTTCGGGTTCGTGTCTGGTGGGGTGGCCTCGATTGAGCAAATGAGCCGCCCTGGCAACCGCGGGTTCTCTTCCTCGAGCTTAAAGGCGATCCTGATGAAGATCAACGTTTGTTTAGCGTGGGCGGTGCTGTTTTCGTCGTTGGGGCTCGTGCCGCGGGCGGCGGCCGACTTGTATTGGGACACCAACGGCGCGGCTGCGGGCGGCAGCGCGGGCACGACCGCGCCGGGCACGTGGGGCGTCGACAACTTCTGGAGCACTAGCGCGGCCGGCACGGCCGCGACGAGCGGCTGGACCGCGGGCGAAACCGCCGTGTTCTCGGCCGGCACGAATGTCACCGGCACGTACGATGTGACGCTCGACGGCTCGCAGGATATCTCGGGGATCAGGTTCGAGGAGGGCCACGTCAGCATCAGCGGCGGCGCCGAGTTGGTGATACCGGGGTCTGTGACGACCGACTTCAACGGCAACGGCGTGGTGGACGCGGCCGACTACGTGATCTGGCGCAAGCACAGCCTCGACCCGCCCGGCACGGGCACGCCAGCGACCGGCGACGCCAACGGCGACCTCAATGTCGACGCCACGGACTACGATCTGTGGCGCGGCTCGTTCGGCAACGTCGGTGGCGGCTTGTTCAACGTGGCCGCCGCGAATGCCACGATCAATTCCACGATAAGCGGCGCGGGGCGGCTGACGAAAACGGGAACGGGCACGCTGACCTTGACGGGCGCCAATACCTATGACGGCGGCACTTCGATCACGGCGGGAAAGCTGTCGATCGCTAATTTCGCGTCTTTGGGAACGCCTCCGGGGGCCAACGTGCCGGACCGTGTGCAGATCTCCGGCGGCGCCACGCTGAGCAGCACGGAGCCCGGCCTTGAGTTTCTCACCGGTCCGTTTGCCGGCATCACATTTGGGAGCGGCGCGGGCACGATCGAGATTACCGATCCGGACGGTCAGCGGGGAATCACCGCGACTGTTTCCGGCTCAGAAAAATGGACGAAGAGCGGCCCAGGCGAGTTCCAATTGCGGAACAACTTCAATCCGTTCACGGGCGGGTTCAAAGTTACCGGCGGCACGCTCTCTTATGCCTTTGATGGGTTTGAGGGATCTGGCGACACCGCGCCGACGCTACGCTCCACGGGCGCCGCGCCGGCCGACGTCGTTTCCGACTATGTCATCCTCGATGGCGGCGCGCTCAAAAACAACAACGCGGGGGTCGGAAGCACGTTCCTTGCCACCAGGAAGGGCATCTCGCTGGGTGCGAATGGTGGCACGATCATTCACGATGAGAATCCCGCCTTCAATCAAATCACGATTTACTTCGGCAAGATCTCGCTGCTCCCGGGCGTCACCCAAGCGACGCTCACCAAGCGCGGCCGCGGCGAGTTCCGCAGCGACAAGACGTCTGCAACCGACGACGCAGGCTGGGACCAGACCCAACTCATCGTCGAAGAGGGCCTGTTCCGCATCGGGCACTTTTCGGAAGAGACCGTGCTGGGGCAGGTGCCCGCGACCTACAAGGCGGACGCGGTCGTCCTGAACGGTCAAGGCACGACGCGATCGACCGGCGCGGCCGCGATCGGTCTCACGTCGTTCGATGCGTCGGACCCGGCCAATCAGCACAACGCGATTACGACGACGCCCGCCACGCGCGGCATCACGCTGGGAGCAAACGGCGGCACGATCTGCACCTCGATCGGCACCAACAGTTGGGTGTTCGAGAGCATCATCACCGGCCCCGGCGGCATTCACATCAACGGGAACGGCTTTCCCGTGTCGGGGGCCGGCGCGTTTGCCACGGCCACTTCGAATGTCGTGTTCAAAGGCGCCAATACCTACCTCGGCGACACCCACGTCAACTCCGGCTTCCTGGTCGTCGACGGGGCCAATGCCAAGCTCGGCGCCGGCAACGTGTTCGTCGATGGTGTGACGCCAGATATCGTCGACGGTGGCGCAGCCGACGTGGCAGCCGCGGGCAAGCTGCGAATTCTCACCGGCGTCAACAATGCGATCGCCGACACAGCCACGCTGACGCTCACGGGCGGTGGCACGCCGGACCTGGCCGACGTCGGCTACATCGATCTCGGCGACAGCATCAACGAAGTGATCGCGAGCCTCGTGCTCGCGGGAAACACGCTCGGCGCGGGGCAATACGGAAGCACCGCGAGCGGCGCTCTCAATCCAGGCCTCACCGGACTGGGATTGAACCCCGACGAGTTTTTTGCGGGCATGGGCGTGCTCACGGTCAGCGGTGTCGCGGCCGGGCTGGACGCGGGCACGGTGCCGGAGCCGTCGACCGCCCTGCTGCTGGCGGTGGGCCTGGCCGGCATTTCGCTGCGGCGACGACGCGATTAAACGCCGCTCGATTCGCGAAACATTCTGCTGGAAAGAGCCTACACCCGAACGGGGGTGGCAGGCTCTTTTTGCGTACAAACGAGAGAAAACTGCGCATATTTTTATTTGCTCGAATGTAAGCGCCAGTTATTCTGGAAGTAGTGGCTCTAGCATTTAGGCGAGGCAGGCGCTTTGATCCAGGCCGACGTTAGATATTTTCACACCTTGATTTTCGTGGGCGGAGAATCCCTACCAATGAAACGACTCACATCACTACTAATGGCAGTGTTCGCTGTTATCCTCGCCACTTCGACAAGCCAGGCAGCGAATTGGTATTTCGATCAAAACGACGACGCCCCCGGTTCGGGCGTAGAAAGTCAAAACTACGACTGGGCAACCAACGGCTCGGGCCTCAACCCGGCGTTTTGGAACACAAACAACGCAGACGGCACACAGGCGGCCCCTGGATTGAATGTTTCTTCCTGGGTAAACGGCAACGATGCCGTGTTCTCAGCCGGCAGCGATGCGGATGGGGTGGAATACGGCCTGCGGATCGCAACAGGCGAGTTTGCTCCAACGGCTACATCGGCCCTGATCAAAAACGGCACGCTGCAAATTACCTCGGGCGTTCTCAACACCGACACTGGGGCCACCACGGTTGATGGCGCGGGCTCAACGCTACGAATTGCGAGCTCATTATCACTTAATGCCGGCGGCAAAGTCGTCCTCAAGGACGGCGGGACATTGTATCAAACCAACCCCGGCTTCGCGGGCTCGTTGATCAGTGCAGCAAAAAGCTTGGAGATCGATGGCACAGGCACGGTGGGGTACGATCTGCCAGGTTCGGCGTGCAATTGCATTATCTATACGCCTAATGCGGACAACACGATTCTGGGCGCTGGTGGCACGACGAGCAACGGCGGCGCTGGCACGCTGATCAAGACCGGCCCCGGCGAGCTCCGCTACCAAGGGCCTGGGATGCCGAATAGCACGTACGCGAAGCTGGTTGTCAACGATGGCTTGTTCCGCCTCGGAAGCAACTCCAGCATTGCGAGCGAGCGCGGCTTCGGCGCTGAGCCGCTCTCATTTCTTGCCGACGCCATCACGCTCGACGGCGGTGCGATCGGCACGAGCTTCGGCGTTACGCTGCACGCGAATCGCGGCATCACGCTTGGTCCAAATGGCGGCTGGTTTAACAATGTGGGTGGTACGATGAACGTTCCAGGCGCCGTCTCTGGTCCTGGCAGCCTCAATAAAAACATCGACCCCAACGGCCTGAAGGGTAGCACCACGGGATCTGGCCGGTTGAATTTGACTTCTGCTGCCGGCAACACCTACCAAGGCGGAACCTATCTGAATGCGGGCAATTTGTTCGTATCAAACACGAGTGGCTCTGGTACGGGCAGCGGCTCGGTCGACGTGGGCGGCTCCTCGGCGACTCAGTATGGTACGCTCATGGGCACCGGCAGCATCAGTGGCCTCACTACGGTCAATGCATTCGGTGAAATTCAACC
>CAZGMU010000443.1:0-3876 GCA_964526975.1 uncultured Planctomycetaceae bacterium | reverse complement strand
AGGGGGAACTTGCCGCGTGACTTGCCGATTCGCGGTTTGGGTCACAGAGAGGAGGCCACTCATGTTCCCGCTACCGCCCGCTGCCAATCCACTCGTTGCCGGTTTCGATTGCCCCTGGTTGCCGCCGATCTGCTTCGGCGTGAAACCGTATGTGAAGCTGTGCAAGTCGTTCGACAAGGCGCTCAAGAAGCTGGAGTCGCAATATCCTTCCCATCGGCCGGTGCTGACGGTTTCGATGCGGAACAAGATGCTCAAGCACAAGCCGAAGTAATGCCCTACTCCGCCCAGCCGAGACGGCTGGGCTATATAGCCGAGCCGTTTCGGCTCGGCTGTCCCGCGCTTACCGGCCCGACTATCATGGGGGCATGAAGGTTCTACTTGCTAGTCCACGCGGATTTTGCGCGGGCGTCAACATGGCGATCGAGTCGCTCGACCTCGCACTGGCGTCGCTCAAGCCGCCGATCTATGTGTATCACGAGATTGTGCATAACAAGTATGTCGTGGAGCACTTTCGTGGGCGAGGCGTGACGTTTGTCGACGATCTGGCCGAAGTGCCGTTCGGGTCCACCCTGCTTTTCTCTGCCCACGGTGTCTCGCCCGAAATTCGGCGGATCGCTCGCGAGCGCAACCTGCGGGCGATCGATGCGACGTGCCCGCTGGTGACGAAGGTGCACCTTGAGGCGGTGAAGTATGCCAACGAAGGGTACACGATTCTGCTGATCGGCCACGAGGGGCACGACGAGGTGATCGGCACGATGGGCGAGGCCCCCGAGGCGATCATTCTGGTGGAGAAGCCGGAGGATGTGCCCAACCTTCAAGTCGCCGACGAGCGAAAGATGGCCTATCTCACGCAGACGACGCTCAGCGTCGACGATGCCAACCGGATCATTTCGCGACTCAAGGAACGATTTCCACACATTGCCTCGCCGCCGAAGGACGACATCTGCTACGCGACGCAGAACCGGCAGGAAGCAGTTTCGATCTTGGGACAGGAAGCCGATTTAACAATCGTGCTCGGCAGCCAGAACAGCTCGAACAGCCAGCGGCTGGCGGAACTGGCTCGCGAGCGCGGGATTCCGGCGTACCTGGTGGATGGGCCTGCCGATCTGCGGCCGGAGTGGTTTGAGGGTGTTCAAACCGTGCTAGTCACTGCGGGGGCGAGTGCGCCGGAGACTGTCGTCGATCAATGTCTCGATTGGTTGCGCGAGCGGTTCGATGCGACGGTCGAGCCGCGGTCGATTCGGCAGGAGAACGTATCGTTTCCGCTACCACGGGAATTGCGGAATCTGGTGGTCGTGAAGTAATTCTCAGCCAATGGCAGAAAGGAGTTCCAATATGACCTATGAATCCATCCTTCAGTTTCGCCGAGCGGAGCCGTTTCGCCCGATTGACATTTTCTTAAAAGACGGAAGCATCGTCCGCATCGAGCAGCCAGAACGTTTCTTGGCAGCGTCGGACTATATGATGTATGTGAATAACCAAGGCAGCTTCAGCCGCATCAATTACAACGAAATCTCCGACATCAAGCACGTACCTTTTGGCGAAGACGATCTATCGCTCTGCTCGTTGGACGCTTGGATGTGATACTTCGGTTGCCGCCGGCGACGGCTCACAATTCATTCCCAACTCCTTCACCAAAAACGCCCAACGATCCGCCGCAGTTTCAATTTGCTTCTTCACCGGCGTGCCGGCGCCGTGACCGGCGCGGGTTTCGATGCGGAGCAGAATCGGGCCGGCGCCCTCGACTCCAGCGACGGCCTCTTGCATTGCCGCACCGAATTTGAAGCTGTGCATCGGCACCACGCGGTCGTCCGTATCGGCGGTCATGATCAAAGTGGGCGGATACTTCGTGCCCGGCTTGATGTTGTGATAGGGCGAGTAGGCAAACATCGCCTTGAACTCGTCTTCTTTGTCGATGTATCCGAATTCATCGCGCCAGAACTGGCCAGCGGTGAACTGCTGGAAGCGGAGCATGTCGAGGACGCCGACCATGGGGATGGTCGCGCCGAAGAGGTCGGGCCGCTGGACTTCGACCGCGCCCACGAGAAGGCCGCCGTTGCTGCCGCCCATGATGGCGAGTTGCTGGGGAGTGGCTCGCCCTTCCTGAATCAACCACTCGGCCGCGGCGATGAAGTCGTCGAAGACGTTTTGCTTGTTGACGGTCTTACCGGCCTGGTGCCACTCTTCGCCATACTCGCCGCCGCCGCGCAGGTTGGCGACCGCGAGTACGCCGCCGAGTTCCATCCAGCCGATGTACTCGGGCCGGAAGGCGGGCGTCATCGGGATGCTGAAGCCGCCGTAGCCGTAGAGGAGCGTGGGGCGGGGAACCGGGGGCGAGGACGCCCCGGCTCGCTGGGGTTGTTTATCCAGATCTTTGCGGTACGTTAGCATCATCGGAATGCGTGTGCCGTCTTTGCTTTTGTAGAAGACTTGTTCGACGACGAAATCTTCTGGATCGAATTTCACTTTTGGCTGGCGAACTAGCTCTGTCTTACCGGTTAGAACGTCGAAATGGTAGACGCTCGTGGGGCGGTTGTAGCTGGTGAAGACGAAGAACGTTTCTTCGTCGTCTTGATCGCCGGCGAAACCATCGGCCGTGCCTCTTCCGGGAAGGTCAACTTCGTATGACACTTGGCTCGCCAGGTCGAGCACTTGTACCTGGCTCAGAACGTCGGCCATGTATCGACAAATCAGGCGACCGCTCAAGATGCTGGCCCCTTCGAGCGTGACCGGATGTGCCTTCACGACTTCAGCGAGATGGTCGCGTCCGGGATGGTCTATGTCCATCTTCACGATGCGCTTCGTTGGGGCGTTAAGGTCCGTGAGAAAGAAAAACTTCGTTCCTTCGTTGCCAAGAAAGTCGAATTGGTTTTTGAAGTCGCCGATGAGTTCCTTGAACGGAGCATCGGCTGCCGCACTCGCTTCGCGATACCACACTTGGTTTTGCGGATCGGTGCTGCGGGAAATGGCCAGGACCAAGTACTTGCCGTCGTGCGTGGGGCCCACGCCGAAATTCCAATCGGGGTGATCGGGGCGACGGTAAATGAGCTGATCGTCGGCTTGGGTGGCGCCCAACTTGTGGAAGTAGACCATTTGGTTGAGAGCCGCTTGCTGGTGCGATTCGCCGACGGGCGGCTCGGGGTAGCGATTGTAGTAGAAGCCGCTGCCGTCTTTGGCCCACTCGACGTGCGTGAAGCGTGACCACTTGAGCGGCTCGCCCATCTCCTCACCGGTGGCGACGTCGATCACGTGAATCTGCTGCCAATCGCTGCCCGCCTCCGACCGGGCATAGGCGAGCAACCGGCCGTCTTCGCTGACGCTGTACGACGACATGGCGATCGTGCCATCTTTCGACCACGTATTGGGATCGATCAGCACTCGGCCGCTGCCTTGGAACGAATCGGCCACGTACAGCACCGGCTGGTTCTACAACTCGGTAAGGCGTTTTTCGATCGCGGCACGCTGAGGAATGGCGTCGAGATACTCGCGGGCAACCGCGTTCTGCTTCTTGACCCACTCGGCAACTTCCTCCGACTCGCGGACATCCTTCTCCAACCAGCGATACGGGTCGGCAACCTTCACGCCGAAGAATTCGTCAACCTGATCCACACGGCGAGTTTCGGGATAATTCATCTTTGTGCTTTTTGTGTTTTTCGTGGCCGCAAAGGAAATCGAATTGGCCAAGCTCAGCGCCAAAATGAAAGTGATTTGCAACTGCATGACAAGCTCCGAAAGATTTGAACCACGAAGTTCACTAAGGGCACGAAGGTAATTCTTTTTGACGGGATAACAGGATCGGCCGGATCGACAGGATTTATCTTTATGGTTCTTCAGGAATTTCAGTGGGTCGTAATCCGCCGGGCGATGGTTTTAAAG
>CAZGMU010000442.1:0-3882 GCA_964526975.1 uncultured Planctomycetaceae bacterium | reverse complement strand
ATTTGGCGAAGTGCCTGTTGTGGGATTGGGTCGACGCAACTCGCGGACGGCGGAGCGGAGGCGCTGTTGGGCGGCCCAGTCATCGGTGCGGAATGGGGCGGCGGTGGAGCGCGGTGAAGTCGTTTGAGCTTCGAGGGGCTCGTCGAGCGCGAGGCCGTCGTCGCAGATACGCGTGGCGTAGATTGCCTCGTGCTTCTGCATGGGCTGCTGGCAGCGGGAGCAGACGGTCCGTCCGCTGGTTGCGTTGGGCACGCCGGGCGTATCTTGTTGGCAGGTGCTGCACCACATGGTTGGATCTTCGTTGGGTGGCGTGATGGTGACGGTACGTGTGTTGGTAGGAGATTCGGCGTTGCCGCCGACGCTAAACATACGTGATGGTGTTGAGGAGTTGGCGGTTGTACTAGCAGCTAGCAGGGCTGCTTGGGAGTTGGTTGTAACGCGTTTGAGATCGGCGCGCGGGCGCGAGGAACTGTAGCGATTTGGGAAGATTTGGCGACGCTAGCTGGTAGTGGGGTGCTGGAGCGCGCTAAGCCGCAAGCGGTTGGGCGGGTGTTGGGGTGTCGCCGGTGACGTGATGGCAGGACTGGTTTGAGGTCTCGCTCGGCTCGCGAGACCTACTTGGGTTCGTACCACTCGCTGCGGAGCCAGGAGACTAGGATCGAGAGCTCTTGGGGGTTGAGGCGATTGGCGGATGGATCGTTGGGATGGGCGGCGAAGGCGGGCATGCGGTCGTTGTTGTCGCCGTAGAAGCGCTTGTCGGCCGGATTGCTGAGGAAGGCGGTGAGCCACTCGCGCGAGGCGTAGCCGGTGAGGTCGGGTGCGTTGCCGAGGTCGCCTTGATCGCGGAACTTGTGGCAATCGATGCAGGCGAGATCCTTCACGATGACGTCGCGACCGGCGGCGATGCGTTTGTCGAGATCGGGAACCGTGCCGAGCGGCAGGCCGCTTTCGGCTGTTAGGGCGAGTGTGACGTCGTCGATTTGGGCTTTGAGTTTGTCGAGTTCGGCGCCTTTGAGTTCGCTGAGCTGGGTTTCGAGGTTGTCTTTCACCCAGTTGACCATGTCGCCGTCTTTGAGAGCGGTGGCACCGAAGTAGTGTGGACTGGCGATTTGTTTGGCGTCGAGGATGCCGCGGACCCAATCGCGCGTGCCGAAGCCCCAGAGGTTCGATGCGCTTTGCTTTTCGGCCACGATCGCGCGCGGGTCGTTTTCCGTAGCGTCTGGCGGCGCGTGGCTGTGGCAGCTCGCGCAGTGTTGGCGGAAGAGCTTGGGGCCTTGCGTTTTGGGATCGCTTTGCAGGAGGGCGAGGGCACCGGTGGGCGGAATGCCCGAGGGCGAACTGGCGAGTTCGACGGCGCGCTCGGCCTCGATCTTGGCGTTGGCCACGGCGGCCAGGTACTTCAGCGATTCGGGCTTGCCGCTGTGGTGATCATCGTACCAAGCGAGGCCGGTGAGGATGCCGGCGCCGATGAGCAGGGCAAAGGTCCAAACGATGTTGAAGCGATGCCCGAATTGCCAGCGGCCGACGAAGGGCATCACGAATAGCGACAGCATTACGAGGCCAGGCACGATCAGCGCGCCGACGATCGGTGGGAAGTGTTCGAGGTACTTCAGCGTTTGGAACAAGAACAGAAAGTAGGTTTCGGGCCGCGCGGCACCGTAGCTCTCGGCCGGGTTGGCCGGTGCGCCGAGTTCCGCGCCGAGTTGGCTGGCGGCGGGGACACCGGGTTCGAGTGTTGGGTAGTTCCAAAGGACGAGTACGAGTACGACGACCGCGACGGCGAGGCAAGCGACGGCATCGCGTAGCACTTGCTCGGGCCAGAAGTAGGAGTCGGGTGCGTGTTTGGGATCGCGCACGGTGAGGCCGTGGCGGCGGAACATGAGGACGTGCAGCGTCAGGAAAACCGCGAGTAGCGTTGGCAACACGCCGGCGTGGAGCGCGAAGAAGCGGGTGAGCGTGTGATGGCCATATTCGGGGCCGCCGACGATGATGCGTTGCAGCGATTCGCCGAAGATGGGGACGAGGCCCATCATCTTGGTGGCGACGCGCGTGGCCCAGTAGCCTTTCTGATCCCACGGCAGCAGGTAGCCGGTGAGGGCGAGGCCGAGGACGATTTGCATGAGAATGAGGCCGAGCCAGAAGTTGATTTCGCGCGGGGCGCGGTAGGCGCCATCGACGACGACCTGCACGAAATGGATGGCCATGAGGAGGACCATCATTTGGGCGGTGAAGTGATGGACGCCGCGGAGAAGCCAGCCGCCGGCCATCTGGTTTTGGATGAAGTAAACGCTTTCCCAGGCTGTTTGCGCGCTGGGGCTGTAGGCGGTCCAGAGAATGAGTCCGGTGATGACCTGAACGAAGAAGCAAAAGCTGAGCGTGCTGCCCCAAACATAGCGCCAGCGGGGGCCGCCGGGGATGTGTTCGTAGAGGGCGGCGTTCAGAAGGTCGCGGTAGCCGGTGCGGTTGTCGAACCAGTCGAGGAAGCGATTCACTCGATCACCTCCCGGGCCGCGATGCCGCCTTTGAATCGTTCGTACTTAACCAGGATTTCCTTGCTGCCGGCTTTGTCCTCGATCTTCACCGGCAGCGGGTCGAGGCCGCGGAGACTGGGGCCGAAGAGCTTTTTGCCGTCGAGGGCGAAACCGCTTTCGTGGCAAGGGCACTCGAATTCCTTGTTGGCTGCGTCGAACTCGACGGCGCAGCCGAGATGGGGGCATGTTGCCGTGAAGCAGGTAACTTCGTTAGGAGCCTTGGCCGAGCGAATCAGAAAGACAGCACCGATGCGCTGAGCCGAGGCGTGGGTCCAGGCGTCGGTGGCGTCGGCGACGACGGCGAACTCGCGGGGGATGTCGTCGGCGGGCAAGGCATCAAGCGGGTGAAGGTCGCTGTGTCGGCTTCGTCGTTGGTCGAAGTGCCTCGTGATCGTCGCAGCGGGTTTAAGACGACGCCGAGTCCGACGACAAAGGGGAACAGTCCGACGATCCCGCCGATGACTACGGCGGAGGCGCGAACAATGAACGAGCGACGGGCCTCGGAGTCGGCGGGCTTTACCGGTGAGTCGTTCTTCTTCATATCAACCATGGTAAGAGGTTGAGGAGTGAGGGGCGAGGGGTTCGGGGCGAGGTGAGTGGTCGTGAGCAGTTGGTTTTGGGTGTAGCTGAATTCGCCAGAATTCAGCCGCGCTGCAAAAGATCCGAATTCTTGCGAATTCAGCTACGTGTTTTGTTGGTTCTAGTCGCAGGGGTCTTTTTCTTGTGGTGGTTTCATTGGCTTTTGCATCGCTGCGCTCACGGCGGCGATCACTGCTGGTTCTGCTTCGCTGAGCGGGCCTTGGTAGCGAACGCCGGAGGCTGCTTTGTGACCGCCGCCGCCGAACTGGCCGGCGATTTGGTTGACGTCAATGGTGGAGCGGCTGCGCAGGCTGACTTTTGTTTCTTGTGGGCCGAGTTCGAGGAAGAACAGTGCGACTTCGACGCCGCGCACGCTGAGGAGGCGATTGATGACGTCTTCGGTGTCGGTTGCTTCAGCGCCGACGCTTTTCAGGTCGGCTTGATTGATCGCGGTCGTGAGGAGGCGGCCGCCGACGTGCGACTTCACCTTGCTCAAGATGAGGCCCTGCAGCAGGATGCGGGCAAGCGTGTTTTGTTCGTAGAGGGCGGCGAAGACTTCGTGGGGTTTCACTCCGGCCGCGACGAGTCGTGTGGTGGCGGCGAGCGTTGCCTCACCTACCGAGGGAAATCTGAACCAACCCGTATCGGTCGCAATGGCCGCGAACAGCGGGCTGGCGATTTGCGGCGTGACGTCGGCGCCGAGCGCATCGATCGCTTGCAGGATCAGTCGGCCGGTTGATTCGGCCGAGGTGTCTTTAAAGACTTCGGCGTT
>CAZGMU010000441.1:0-3897 GCA_964526975.1 uncultured Planctomycetaceae bacterium | reverse complement strand
GCGGCTCCCGCCCCGCGGCTGCCGCTGTGGCTGAGCAGCGCCACATATTCGCCCGCTTCGTGCCCCAATTGTTTGTCGTCTTGCGGCAGCGACAACACGCCAAACTCGACGAAGTGATTGCCCGAGCCGCTCGTCCCGAGCTGCCTCCAGGCAGTATCTTTCTTTTCGCGCGTGATTCGAGCTACTGTCCAATCCTCATCCATCACCGGATGGGATTGCGGTGGGCGATGCTCTACTCCGACGCCAAACTTCGTTCCTCGATCGAGCGCTTGTTTATAACGCTCAAAATTTTTGGTGAGCGACGTCACTGGCTGATCGAGCACCGAGAGTTTCATCCGGCAAGCGATATCCACGCCCACCGCGTACGGAATTACCGCATTCTCGCACGCCAACACTCCGCCAATCGGCAACCCATAACCGATATGCGCATCAGGCATGAGCGCCGCTCCGACCGCGTTCGGCACTTGGCAAGCCACACGCATCTGCTCGTGCGCACCAGCATCGATGTCGCTCCCCCATGTCCGGTAACGGATCGCCTCACCGCGAGCCGGGCCGTCCCCGGCCCCGACCAACAACTCCCGAGCAAACTCACCCCAAATCGGGTCCGCCTCATAGACCCGCGGATCCTCCACAACCGAGGCTACCAACTGCCGAGCCCGCTTGCCCTTGAGCCCCATCCCGGTCCCCTGCTCCGCCGCCCGCGACAACGCCTGAATCGCCGTCTTCGCACAGTCCGGCGGCACGCCAAGTTTCTGCAATTGTTTGCGGTTCATAGCCCAAATCCATTCAGAACAAAGGCAAAAAGGCCCAAGAGCCAAAAAGAGCCAAGTCTCCCCCAAGCGGTTCGCAGAAAAACCTCCCTCTCTCCCCTCCCCCCAGCCTCCCCCTCTTTTTCCGCTCCCCGCGAACCTTTTCCCACCCAGATCCGTCCCAATACCAGCGGCAAAATCCAACAAACTAATCTTTGGACTTGTCGAGTTGCCCGATTATAATAAAGGGCGACAGGTTCGTGCTTACGCGGCACGAGTTACTAGAGGGCAAAGCTGGTCTGTCTGTTTTGGCTTTCTAGATCGGCCTCGCCATCACAAGCTAGTAGGAAGGAGGTGGTCTTTGATCGACATATGTCTTAGCCAACGAGGTGGTTTAACCTGAGATTGGCCGGCGGGTCGCCTCAGGCGGCCAACCACCTGCTTCTGAGTCGTGTGCCTTCTGTTACTTGCTGCAGCGAGTCCCAAGGGCCTAAGCTCAAAGCAACAATTACAGAGCCCGGCTTCCGCACAATACGGGAGCCGGGCCTCTTTTTTGCGCATTGCGCCCAATTTCGTGGCACGAGCAAGCTCGTTTGGACAATACTACGGAGACTGCATTAATCCGTACAATCAGCAAAACCCGTAGGGCCTCGCAGGCAAATCTCGGTTGCCTGCTCGCGACGATACCCCCATGATATTGACCGGCATTGCATTGACTTCGATTGCTCAAAACCTAATTTTAAAAAATTACTCCAGCGAAAACCTTGTCGAAACAACCTTCTGATGACGCTCCCTTAGGTCTGCGTATCCGATAAGTACTCAGATGGCGGCGGCATCTTTGGGATTAACCTTCATGTTTCTCTTACCGGCGACTGTGGGGACTTTTCTGGTGGTCAACCTCCTTTGCGCTTGCATTGCGCTAGGAGTGGGGTTCGCTGCCGGAGTTTGGTTCGTCGGAGCCAAAATGGCGAAGCCGGCCACTACGCCCCCGACATTGGCCAAGAAGCCCTCGGTCAAGCCAGCATCCGTGGACGACGCCAAGAAAAATGCCGAGCGGACCGCCGAACGAGCCGCAATGGCCGCCAGCCGGGTGGCCGAGTTGGCTCAAAACGTAGCCAGCGATGTCGGTGACCACGCCGCCAAGATGAAAGCGATCTCCGCCGACCTGGCCGGCATCGACCGCGAGTCTGGCAACGCGAACGAGGCCGTGTTTGTCGCGATGGATCAAATAATCGCCGCGAACGCCACCTTGCAACAGCGACTCGAAAAAGCCGAGCAGCAGCTCGCGGTCCAAGCCGAGGAAATCAAAGCCCACGAATCCGAGGCCCGAACCGATTCCCTGACGGGTCTGTCCAATCGCCGCGCCTTCGACGACGAACTCAAACGCCGCTTCGGCGAGTGGCAACGCAAAGGCACCCCTTGCACGCTGGTTCTCTTCGACATCGATTTCTTCAAGAAGTTCAACGATACACATGGCCACCAGGTAGGCGATGAAGTTCTCCGCCAAGTGGCTAAAGTCCTCGGCAAGCAGTCCCGCGAGATGGACATCCCCTGCCGCTATGGCGGTGAAGAATTTGCCGCCATCCTGCCGGCTACCGATGCCGCTAGTGGTTGCAAGGTCGCCGAACGCATTCGCGCGGCCATCGAAGCCTCGACCACCAACTGTGGCGACAAGTCGTTGAAGGTTACCTGCAGTCTAGGTATTTCCCAATTTCAAGCCGACGACGACGTGCAGCGCCTCATTCGCCGAGCCGACGATGCCCTGTACACCTCGAAAAAAGCAGGGCGAAATTGCGGCCACTTTCACACCGGCGCCGACCAGGTCCCTATCGTCGACACGGACAAAGTTAAGCCAGTCGAAGCAACCGATTCACCGCACTCGGCACAACCCGACAGCGAGGTTTCGGCTGAGGAAATGTCTCCTGCCGGCGCGACGTTCATTCGAATGCTCAAACGCCGTGTCACCGAAAGTCATCGCTTCGGCGTGCCGATTTCGATCTTGTATCTAAAGATCGAAGACTACGATATCCTTTGTCGCAAGTATGGCAGTGCCATTTCGCGGCAGATGGTCGAAGCCGCGACGCCGGCGCTGGAGAAAACCCTGCGCGAGATGGACGTTTTAGCCAAGCTCGAAAGTGGTGAATTCGTCGCGATATTGCCCGGCAGCACGGTGGTCGAGGCGACCCAAACCGCCAAACGCATGAGCAACGCGGCGGCCAGTTGCATTCTCCCCGTCGTCGACCGCGAGTTGCAAATCATCCTCCGCACCGGAGCGGCGGAACTCAAGCCAGCCGAAAGCGCTCAAGCGCTGCTCGCTCGCGCCCGGCAAACCGCCGACGAGCCGTCCTCGCGGCAGATGAACGCCTAAAGCAACTTACCAAATTGCGTTCCGCAGTAGATCAAACAACAAACGCAGTTTAGCGTCGGCCGCCAGGCTGAATCACCTACCAACACGCCCCCGGCAAGTAATTTGCTCTAATCGCATCGCCTCTGAGCCCTCTGGCGGCGGCGACCACGCCGCTCAAAACCCACAAGCTCGCCATCACAAACAGGCGATTGGCTCTGCCAGTTCCGCGATTTGGCCCCGCTCCACTCGAATGTTATGATTCGTCTGCCTTCTTTCAGGCAAAATTTGCCGGCAGCCGGGGACCTTATGTCCGATCCGCTCATTCCTCCTGCTTCTCCCTCTCGGCGCTCGTTCCTGCTGCCTAAGTTTCGGCTTGGTTTCGCTTGGATGTTGGTCGCCGTTGCCATTCTATTTTTGGCTATGGGGGCCGTCTCGTCGTTTCGCGATTTGATTGGGTCCTTGTTTTTTGTAAGTGTTTGCTGTGTCCTTCCCACGCCGCTGGTTGTCGCCGCCATTTTCGGGCGCGGCGACATTCAGTCATTTGCGATCGGCGCGTTGGTGCCGTGGTTCACGCTCCTTCCTTGGATGTCGACCATGGCGATGTGGCTGCTAATTTTGCCACTTATTTGTGGCACGATCGCCGTCCTTACCCGTCGTTGGCTGCGCCTCTTCGGAGGCGTGTGAGACGATTCGGCTGTTCGACCGAATGTGCCAGAAGTTGCCCATTTTGCCAGCCATTTCGGTCCCGGAATGTTTTCTAAAAATTCTGAAATAGCCCCCTTGTCGCCCGATAAGACATCC
>CAZGMU010000440.1:0-3907 GCA_964526975.1 uncultured Planctomycetaceae bacterium | reverse complement strand
CGGAACGGACACATTGTTTGGCTTATTTAATTCCGACGTTTGAAGATGCTGATGGACTGCATCGCGGGTATGAGGCGTTTTATCTTTCGCTATCCAGGTTGATCAATAGCCTTGCTTGCACTCAAGGGGGTATTCCTCCACTTTTGGTATGGTCTGCAAATATCTCCTATTGTGCCGCATTGATTTGCTTACGAAGTGGGAAAAATATTTACCCCCTGCTGCTTTGCTGCGTCAGCATTGGGCTTGGCTCCTTGTATATGTTTTCATCGGGGCTATTAATTGGCTATTACTTGTGGTTGGGAAGTATGTATGTCCTATTGATTGCATCGATTCTCCGATACACGTCGGGTCCAACATTATAGTGACTGACCAGCTCTAAATTTACGGTCGGCGATAGGCCATGCCAATGCATTCGAGGGCGGGCACGCGCCCGGTCGTCCTTATAACGATCCAAGAAAGCTCTTGAGGCAGCTACTCAAATATGGAATCTAATCCCGACGTTCAGGGGAGCAAAGGTGACCACCTTTACGTACGACAGCCTAAACCGCGTCGACGCTGTTACGAACGCGGCCGGGCGCGTGGTGACGTATCCCTACGATCCGAAAGAATAAAGGGGACGGGAGTCAATTCGCCGCGGGGCGGGCAAATTTAAAAGGTCTATTCATGGCGAATTGACTCCCGTCCCCTTTTTCAATTCGTAGATATATAGGTCGTAAGCGTCGAGTGTGATGTCGAGCGTTGCGGTTGAATTGTTGAATGTTGCGATTTTTGTTGGGCCTTCTTCGGCAAGGCGATACACCGCGCCTGATTCTGGCAATGCGGACGTGGTCTTGGTCAGCTCGATGTGTATTGGTAGCGGGTGGTCGGCGATACTGGCCACGACTAGCGCGATGTCGCCATCCGGTGCGCGCCAGGCGCTGGCGAGTGCCAGCGGTACCCGCTTCTTGTACTCTTGGACGGCGTTGCGCTGGCCGGCGTAGATTGAGAGTCGCGAGATTGGGATCTCCGCCGTGGGCGGGTCGAATAGGGGCGGGGCGAGGAGCACGCCGTCGCGTAAGTATTTGAGCGCGCGGGAACGCAGCCGCGCGATGCGGAGCAAGTAGTCGATCTCCTCGGCGCGGTCCTGGAGGTGGCTCTCACGGAAGTTGGCGATCGTCGGCTGCTGGCCCCACACGAACGACCGCGCCTGTTCGAGGCGGAACTGCGTTGAGAACTTGCGATCCAGAAGCGCGAGCGGCTCGCGCGGCGCGAACTCGGCCGGCCAGAGGGAATCGTACGGCGGCCGCGTGAGCGACGAGTAGTTGCCATACTGTGTCGCGCAGTCGTGGTACACAGCATTGAACAGGGGTAGCGGTTCCCAGATGCCGGGTGCTGCGTATCGCTCGAGGCTCACTTGCAGCGAGAGCATGAGATCGAGATGCGGCAGCCAGCCTTCGCCGCAACCTTCGCCCGCGAGCACGACCGGCTTTACCTCGCGCGTGCGGCGGCGGATGTCTTGCTCCAACGACTTGAAACCTTCCATCCAATACGTGCCGCCGCCGAGCGGATGCCCGTGCGACGGATCGTAGCAGGCCAGGCTGGAGCAGGCCTGGTCCATGTAGATGCCGGCAACGCCCAAATCGCGCACCGCCGCTTCGGCCAGCTCCGCGTACGTGTTTCGCCAGAACGGCGTGCCCATGCACATAGAAGCACAAGCGGCCTTCATAAACGTATTGTAAACTTCCGGCTGGATGGCGCCGTCGGGCTGCTTGACGGCCGACTTCGCGGCATCCTTCTCGACCCAGCTTCGCGTCGTCATTCCCCACAGCCGTTGGTTCATGTACACGATCGCGTGGATGTCGTGGGCATTCGCGGCGGCGACCGCTTCGCGAAACTTACTTGCACCTTCACGCGGCGGCAGATATTCAGGGAATCCGACATCGTACGCGCAGCCATGCCACCAGTGCCAGAACACGCTGACGGGCAGTCGCGCGTGTTGTTGAAGGGCGGCGGCTGGGGCGAGCACTTCCGGCGACGGGCCACGGTTCCAAACCCAGAGGGCCGTGTTGCGCGCCCAAGCCGGCGTCTGCCCGGCGCGCACTCGGCTTTGCGTGACCCACCACTGGTCGTTGGCCCAGCGGCGATAGTGTTCGACGGCCGTGAACCAATCTCCGTCGAAAACACGCAGTTCGACGTCGTACGGCGGCGCATACGTTTGCCGGGCAGCACGTTCGACCGGCGCGAAATGTACGACTTCGAGGCCGAGGCCGCCGGAGCCGTCGCCGAAGGCGGCGAATTGTTTGCGCTGGAGTTGCGTGTCGTTGGTGGAAAGCAAGAGGCCATGGCCGTCGTCTCCGTACAAGGCCATGAACTGCATCGAAAGGATGCCGGGGTAATCCCAGCCGTGCCGCGAGGCCACGCCCTGTTTCGGATTCACCAGTTTCCGCAATTGCGTGGTCGACTCGCCGATCCACTGCGGCACGGCAAACGTTTCCTTTTTCTGTGGGGCGATGTTCGCGATGCGCGGGAACGCGAGCGTTCGCACGGCGAGTTGGCCGAGGTGCTCGACCGAGATTCGCCAGCGAGCTATCGGCTGGCTGGCGTCGAGCGTCACTCGGGCGACGACTTGCAGGTCGGGCGCCGCCGCGCGTTCGAACTGAGACCAACGGAGTTCGAGCGTGTTCTTGCTTGCGTGACGCGACTCGAAAACTTTTGCGGCCTCTGGCAGCAGTTCGGAGTCATCGTTGAATACGATCCGCCAAGGCGAAGTTTTCCCGCCGTCGGTGAGAATCGAATGCTTTCGTGCAAGATTGTCAAACCGCGTTAGGGCGCCGCGTGCGGGATCAAAATCGAGTTGCAGAGAGTCGCTTGCGAGGCGAGGCGGGTGCGACGGCGCTTGCGCCCGGACCGCAGCCGTTGTTGGAAATATCCAAAGCGCGCCGCAAAGCGAAAAGAGCGCGAGGATCGCGGCTCGCTGCTGGATGGTTTTCGTAGATCGCTGTCGAACTGCAGATTTCATCCATTGATCCATACGCGATTCGGCCGGCAATGGCAACCGGCGGGGATCTCGGTAGGCTGAGGTGAAATGCCAAAGCCGTCGTAGCCTCTGACTTTTAGGTTTTTCAGGAGTTTTAGTGGGCCGTAATCGCCATGACGATCCTTTTTAACAGGAGGGAGCAGAGGAAACGGAGGTTGTGGTTCGTGGATGGCGCTCGTTGCATTGAACAATTCCTGGCTGCGAGTGGCCTTTGTTGTCTCTGTTTCCTCCTGTTCATAAAAATCCTGGTTCTTCCGGGAATTTAGAGCATCTCACAAAATGAATGAAACCGCCAAGCACACCAAGAACGCCAAGCGACTCACTGCTGCTTCCTGTTTTCCTTGGCATACTTGGCGACTTGGCGGTTCCATTTGCTCGAAGCATTTATTACCTTCCGCCTGCCGAAACGCAGAAAATGCCTAGAACCGGTTTCAAAACCCTGTTTTCGTGGTAGCTGAATTTGCAAAAATTCGGCTTCTACCGGTGTTTTCCGAATTCTTGCGAATTCAGCTACGGTTTTGAAACAGCTTCTGGAAAATGACCGGTTTCGATTAGACACGGGGGTGCAGGAAGAGTTTACAATGACTACGACAATGGAATTGAGGGACGGTTTCGGGGCACATGCTCTCTCTGTTGTTGAGAGCCGGTTCAGACTTGCGTGCAGTTCCGTTTTGTAACGTCGACCGGACTTGGTTGGGCGTAAAGTTCGAACACTTTTCCGTGGATTAACGACGACGTCGAAGGAGCTGGCAGACTCATGAAGAACAACACAAGAACCAGACGTCCGAGATTTCCTGCGTTCGCTCGCGACGATCGGATAGCGGCGAGGGAGAAAAGACTTGTGCGCCGAGCGATTCGCAGTTGGTGGATCATGGCGGCACTGGCTGCGGC
>CAZGMU010000439.1:0-3914 GCA_964526975.1 uncultured Planctomycetaceae bacterium | reverse complement strand
TTTCTAAGGATTATCCTTAGCTGTCGGCTGACTTCGATCTCTTCGGAGAAAGAACGAACCAGCAACGATCTTCGGATCAACGGCATGACAGTTATGTGGGGCAGTCCTGTGCCTGACGAAATTGGATCGGCCAGCGAGCCGGCTCGTCCGCGAGCCCGGTCAACTGGCTGAGCTTACCAGATTGATATTGAGAAAACCCGGCGTAAGGGTAGCCACCTTACGTCCGGGTTTTTTTATGCGCCCGTTCAAGCTTATAATTAATGTGTCCACGAAAAATCATCCTGTCGGTCAGCTAAGGTTGATCTATCATGAGCACGATCGCGCAGTTTACGCTCGAGCAATACGAACACATGGTCGAGGTTGGAGCGTTTTCGGGACCTTGCGAAAAACGCCTAGAGCTACTGCGCGGAGAGATTCGACAAATGAGCCCGATTGGGTATCGCCATTCCCACGTGGTAACACTGCTCACGGATTGGAGCTACGAAGTCGTTCCGCGCGAGCAATTCGTAATCCGTGTTCAAAATCCTGTTCGCATCGAAGTGAGCGAAAGCGAACCCCAACCAGACATCGTCTGGGCCAGGCGACATCCGGCGTCCGATCATCATCCGGAGCCGCATGATGTGTTGTTGTTGATCGAAGTTGCTGACACGTCGTTGAATGACGATCGGGGCGAGAAATTGCAGATTTACGCCGAGGTTGGAATCGCGGAGTACTGGATTGTCAATTTGATTGATGAGCAAGTCGAGGTTTACCGCAAGCCGATTGGGCGCAGCTACGAGGAACAGTCTGTGTACCGCAAAGATGCCGAAATCAGTCCGCTGGCACTTCCGGCAGCAACTCTGAAGCCTTCTCGGTTATTTGGTGAATGAGATTCCTTGGCCGCCAATTTTCTGGCCGACAGCCGACAGCCGACAGCTTCGCGAAGCGAGCTTACCAGATTGATATTGAGAAACCCGGCGTAAGGGTAGCCACCTCGCTGCCGGGTTTTTTATTGCGCCGTTACCGTGCTAAAATTGAAAGAGACCAGAACCGCACGCACGTTCTTATGGGAAGCTAACGAAATGAGTACGCTGACCCTCTCACCTGGAAGAAATGCTGCTTTCTCGCTCGACCACTATGAGCACATGGTCGATTGCGGTGCGTTCACCCCCCCTTACAATATTTCAGTCGAATTGATTCGAGGAATGATTGTCGAGAAGGGGGTCGGGACCCCGGCTAAGTTCAGCTTGGAGCATTATGAGCACATGATTCGGGTAGGTGCGTTTGATCCACCGTTTGACATTTCAGCTGAACTTCTAGAGGGAAACATCGTCATGATGAGCCCCATTGGCGAGCCGCATTCGCAGGCCATCATCGCGCTCAGTGAATGGAGCTACGAAGTTGTTGATCGTAAGCAGCTCGCAATTCGCGTTCAAATGCCTATTCGGATCCCAGCAACGCAAACAGAGCCAGAACTAGACCTCGTTTGGGTGCGACGAACGGTCTCGCGAGAAAAGCCGCCTGAACCAGGTCAGGTCGTGCTGCTGATCGAGGTCGCTGAGTCGTCGCTCGCCTACGATCGCGAGGTTAAACTGCCAAACTACGCGCTCGCTGGCATTCCCGAGTGTTGGATCGTAAATCTTATCGACGAGCAGATCGAGGTTTACCGCAAACCAAGCGGTCGCACCTACCAAGAGCAATCGACTTACTGCGGCGACACGGAAATCCGTCCCCTCGCTCTTCCGACGTCATCCTTGAAGCCGTCGCGGCTCTTCGGTCAATAAACCAAGTTTCTACGGACGGGCCGGGGCTGTGGACTGACAATTTAGCCAGAGTGGATCTTACCAGAGCGAGAAAACCCGGCGTGAGGTTAGCCACCTCACTGCCGGGTTTTTATTACGCCGACGTAAAGCACCCAAGTGGTACGGTTCTTTTCATCAGCGTCGCGTTAGCTTGAGGTTTTGCTGCCGCGCTGTCGGCGGAGCATTTCTCGTGCCTGTAAGGGGCATTGTTTCGCCAGCGCCCCTTAGCGCCCTTTAGCACCCGTAGACGGGTGGGGAAACGAGGCGTCAAATAAACCCTGAAGCCGTGACAAGTAGAATGTTCACGACGAGTTTTTTGGGCAGGCTGGTTCAGAGGTGAAGTGCAGGGAGTCGGACATGCGACGGTTCCACGAGCTATCTCCGCAAGAATACGCCAAGCTCGACATTGGTGAAGTGAATCTTGAATGTGCTGCGGGTTTGTGCGGTTCCGAAGACTTGAATACCGCTTCCTGTCTGGCGAAGCTTGATGAATGGGCCGAGTTGATTCGTTTCGAAACCAAACGCTCGTGGTTTCGATTTGAGCGTAACCCGAAAGCATATAATCGATCACGCGTATATTTTCGCATGTTGGTTATGGTTACGGTGCTACAGCGCGACCTGGGGGTGCATTATGACCTGGAATCGCTCGAAAGCCCGTTCGATGCCACGGATAGCCGATTGCATTTCATTCATGGCATCCTTCAAGGCCTCGGTGGTACGTGTGCGAATTTGCCTGTCTTATATGTCGCAATCGGTCGCCGCTTGGACTACCCGCTTAAGCTCGTTCAAGCCGTCGAACATTGGTTCGTCCGTTGGGACGATCCGAACACAAACACAAAACTCAACATCGAGGCGACTTCACAAGGCTTGAACTGCCAGCCGGACGAATACTACAAGAACTGGCCCAAGCCGATGCAGCAGAAACTTATCGATGCCGGCTGGCTGCTCAAATCGATGACGCCCCGCGAAGAACTGTCCGCGTTTTACGAGATGCGAGGCCGCTGCTTCTCGGACACGGGACAGTACCGTAATGCAATGGAAATGGCTTATTACGCGAGCCGTTTGTGCGATCAAAAGAACCCATTCCGCGAAGGTTTTCATTCGGTTGCAACCGTACTGTGGAATAGCTTACATGGACGAGCAAAATATGGTTTTCAAGAACGCACCGGTGGAGGAACGGTGCGAGAGAACGGAATCGAGCGCCCCATGCGCACCGACGAGGCTTGGGCCGTTCGCCAAGCCGAGGAGCAGCTCGCGCGATTGAAATCCATTCATCAGTCAAAGCTCGCCAAAATGCCAAAGCGGGAAAGTGAAGAGGTATTCGCCAGGCTTGCAACCGATCCAGGCTATGTCCGTTAACATCGAACCGACGAAAGGATTGCAATCATGTATGATCCGAAAATTGGCAGGTGGTTGAGCGAGGACCCTGCGGGATTGACGATTGATGCCAACCCGTATCGCTATGTCCGAAATTCGCCGACTCAGTTTACTGATCCGAGTGGCTTAGAACCTGATGGGGTAATGGCAAAAAAGACTCCCGCTGAACAGGAACGTGATCGGATAAATGACAGAGCGCGAGAAGCATATAATGACTATAAGAAAAAAGGTCCTGGGTGGCCGCAGGATACTTGCGAAGACCAAGCCAAAAAAACAATGACGCACATAATCAATAAGGTGAATCCACAATACTGGAAAGTTGTGCCAGTAGACGGAGTTAAATTTAACCCAACGTGGCCTCCAGGCTATTGGTTTCCAAGGTTGACCGAGTGTGAGAACGCGATTGGTGTGATCCCCAAAAAAGGAAACCCTGGTAAGCCCTACATTATAGATGTATTTTCCGGCTACCATCATCAACGGCCAATGGGGATCGTCGACTGGGATGATTTTTGGAAAGCGTGGCCGCACGACCAGTACATCAATGGAAAGCCGGTCCCTCCACCACCGGTGAAACCAGTGCCGCCGTACGGCATTCCATATTGAATCGCCTGATGGCAAAGCGCGTTCTCGGATTATAAAGTCAGCTTTGTTGTCCACTTCGATGCACTTTCAGCGATACAAACAAAAAATATGGCGAAGAATCTGGGCCTGTAAATCTTTTTGTGTCACGCCAGCACAATTGTCAGTTGTTGGTTC
>CAZGMU010000438.1:333-3945 GCA_964526975.1 uncultured Planctomycetaceae bacterium | reverse complement strand
AAGCCGACCCCACATCGTCCGCTGCTGAGAAGCTCACCGAGGTCACCAACAAAGCCGTCGCTCTCTACAACAACGCCGCCTATGTTCCCAAATCACAACGCGACGAAGCCAAGCTGGCCAACATCCAAGACACGCTCGACCGCGTTGCCCGTCGGCAAAAAACGCACCTCGCCTTATCCGACGGCCTGAAAACAATCGACGAGGCCATCGCAGCCCACAAGCCGATCGATGCCTACGCCGCCCACCGGAAGCTTCTTCGTGAGCACCCCGAGTTGACCGGCGACAAAACTCTTACCGAAGCGATTCGAAAAACCACTGCCGCCGAGCAAGCTGCCGTTAAGTTCGTCAAAGAAAGCAAGCCGGCCGAGACCACCGATCGTCCCACGCCCTGGAAGGCCGCGCTGGCCGTCGCCAACCGCCGCGTTCGGCCGACCGCTCCTCCGCCCGGCGTCAGTGGAACAACCTGCATTCGCGCGGGCGGCGCTGTCTACGCCCTCGACGCCGCCACCGGCCAACTGCTCTGGCGCCGTCACGTCGGTTTCGGCACGACAGCCCCGCCAATCCCCATCGATAATGACTTCCTCGTCACCGACTCGTCCCGCAACGATCTCTGCCGCCTCGACGGTGCGACTGGTCGTCTCATTTGGCGTCAATCGTTCAGCGAGCCGTTCACCGAAATGCTCGTCACGGGAGACCGCGGCTTCGTCCCCACGAAGTCGGCCCGCCTCTATGCCATCGAACTCAAATCCGGCGCGCTGATCGGCTACTTCCAACTAGCTCAACCCTTCTCGGCCACCCCGACCCTCGACCGACAAAAGACGCGCATCTACGCCGCCGGCGATCAGGCCGTCCTCTACACGATCTCGCTCACCGATATGAAATGCACCGGTGTCAACTACCTCGGCCACGCGCCGGGCAGTATTCGTGTTCCCCTTGCCGCCGTCATGGACAAAGTCGCCCTCGTCGAAAACGACGGCGTCGAAACCAGCCACCTCCGCTTGTTCGCGCTCGACGACAAAGGGGCGATCAGCAGTCAGGTCGCCGATCGTCGACTCACCGGCCTGGCCGCCACGCCTCCTATCGTCACCGGTCGTGGCATGATCGTCGCCACCGACCGCGGCCTGCTCGAAGCCTACGACGTCGCCACCGGCAAATCGCCCAACCCGCTCAATCTTATTGCCACCCGCGAAGCATCGGGCGGGTCACCTCTCGTCCGCTTCTTCGCCGCAACCGGCCGCAACGTATGGGTTGCCGACACTCAGCTCACGAAATACTCGATCGTGCCGACCGACAATCGCCTGCCCGTCGAAGAGATCGAAAACAATTTCGCCGGCTCCACGTTCGACCATCCCCTACAACTCTTCGGCGATACGCTGCTCCATGTCCGCCGCCCGAAAAACCGCGGCGGTTACGTCGTCGCTGCCACCGACACGAAAAATGGTCATCCTCTCTGGGAGACCGATCTCGCAATGCCCCCCGCCGGCGCGCCTGTCGTCGACGATGGCGCCAAGTCCATCATCCTCGGTAGCGCCGATGGCCATGTCTTCAAGTTCGATGAAGCCGCTCTTCGCACCCGCATACAAGATCAGGCGACTCCCTCGGAACTCATGCCTCCAGACAATCCGCCACTCACCAGCGCGGTGGACTTGGGACAGGGACGCGTTGTATTTTCTGCTAACAACTCCAGCCGGATTCTCCTCTATTCGCCCACTCAACCAACTCCCGCAAAGTGGCTACCCCTTGAAGGCGCCTTGGCCGCAACTCCCACGCCATTCGGCGCGGGCTTCGTCGTCCCACTTAAATTGGGACAGGTCTTTTATCTCAACTCGACCGATGGCGCTCGGCTGGCCACGCCCTTTCAACCTCGCCTCGAACCACAAATCACGCTCGACTACCAACCCGCCGTCGCGGTCGGCAACGACGGCCGACAGTTCGTCATCACCGACGGCCGACAAAAAATCTACCTCGTGGCTCTCGTCGATGATCCTCAGCCTCATTTACAAGAAATCAAGCAAGGCGACGTTGGCCCCCACCCCATCGAAACCCCGCTCGTCGCTATTGGCGATACGATTCTGGCCGTTGCCGGTGGCACCCATGTGCTCCGCTTCGAGTTGCCGACAATGGAAACCATCGGCGAAACCAATCTCCCCGCCCCGATCGAATCGGGCCCCTTCAAAATCGGCGACAATATCCTGCTGACCACCGCCGACGATAAGCTAACCGCCCTTTCATCAACCGGCGCGGTCGCTTGGCAAGCTCCACTCCAACATGGCCCACTCGCCGGCGCTCCGCTCCTCATGCCCGATGGCATCTTTCTCACCTATCGCAACGGAATCATCGAGCGCCGTTCACCGACCGACGGCAAGCCGCTCGGCACGATCAACCTCGAACAGCCACTAGCCACCGGCCCAGTCCCATTCCTACAGTTCCTTATTACAGTGGCAACCGACGGAACAGTTCTCATCATCGACAAGCAATAGCCTTAGCGTCGGCCGCCAGGCCGAATCTCCTCCCAACACGCCCCCATCGACGCGAAAAAGCAGAGCCTCCTCTAGCCCACCATCCGATTGCAAAATGCGACTCAAAAACTGCAATCTGCAACCTCAACGAGCCACCGCCAGTAAACACCAGTGGCCAAGAACGTGTTCTAAAATCCCCCTCCCTTGTAGGGAGGGGCTAGGGGAGGGTTCGCCAAACCATAATTTTCTCCAGTTGCGCACCGCTGCCCCAAAAAAGGAAAGAAGTCTAAAAGATATTCTAGCCTCCGCCTTCCTCGCGCTCTTACTTCTCTATTTGCCAGCCTCCGCCTCGCTCGCCGCCGCCCAGCCCGCCAAACCGCCCGCCAAACCCAAGCTGCTCGAACGTCGCCCCTTCGACGTCATCGTCCTCACCAAGTCTGCCGGCGGCGCCACGCTGGAAGTCCAGCCGATCAGCCTGCCCGAGCGGCCACTCACCGAACTTCCCAAGAGTGGCCCGCTCAAAGTTCGCATTCTCGATCGACCGACCGAAGACTTCGAAGTCAATTGGGGAAATATCGCCGAGGTGCGCGTCTTCGAGCAACTTCTCTTGAACGAAGGCCAACGATTGGCAGCCGCCGGCAAATTCGACGACGCCTACGACTACTTCTCTCGTCTCGGCAACGAGTATCCGAAGTTCCCCGGCCTCGAAGAAGCCATTTCCGACTACCTTCAGCGCAACGCCGTCGCCCTCCACGAGGCTCGCCAACACGATCGAGCCCTCGCGCTCCTCCTCTCGCTCTATCAGCGAAACCCGTCCTACGCAGGCTTGCCTAAGATCCTGGAAGCGGTGGCCAGTGAGATCATTCAGCGCTACTTGCGCGAGGGCAACTACGCCGCCGCTCGGCATGTCCTCGACATGTGGCAAAACAAGTTCAGCGGCGTCGCCACCGAACCGGCGGCCGCATGGCAACAACGCTTCGAGGCTGCCGCCACCCGCCAACTCGACGAAGCCAGCAACCTTGTCAGCCAAAAACAATACATCCCCGCCCGCAAAGCCGTTAGCCGCGCCCTCGCCATCTGGCCCACGCTCGCCGCCGCCCCCGCTGTTCTCAAACAGATCTCCGACGAGTTCCCTTTCGTCACCGTCGGTGTA
>CAZGMU010000438.1:0-301 GCA_964526975.1 uncultured Planctomycetaceae bacterium | reverse complement strand
GCGCCACGAAACCCAACACGCAGAATCGACGATTGGGCCACTCTCCGCGCTAGCCGCCTGACGCAGCGCCTTGTCGCCCAGCAAGTCGACTTCAGCACCGAGGGGGGCGTCTATCGGTCGCCGTTCGGTGAGCTCAGTCTCGACGAAACCGGCCGAGAATTATCGCTCAAGTTGCATCCTGCTCCCGATGGCCTCACCGCCGACGCATTGTCGCGATTCCTTCTTGTGATGGCCAGTCCCACCGCGCCTTTCTATAACGCCAGCTTCGCGTCGCTCCTGGGGAGCGTCTCGCTCGCACCGA
>CAZGMU010000437.1:0-3946 GCA_964526975.1 uncultured Planctomycetaceae bacterium | reverse complement strand
AATTTCTCTGCGCCTTAGCGCCTCTGCGTGAGATCTTTTTAAGGTTAACGGCGTAAAGTGGTGACTGCGCTAATTGCCGAGTTGACGATTTAGTTCGGCGAGGTCGTTGCGCAGCTGCTCCGAGGTGGTTTCGAACTCCGTACGGGCGGCCGCGAGCTCTTGTTTGAGCGTGTTGAGCTCTTCGCGGAGCGATGTAATTTCTTCACTCCAGTCATGCTGTTCGGCCGAGCGCGCAACGGGTGCTTGTTGCGGCGGGCGGGGAGCCGAGGTCGCGGATGAGGACGATTCCTCGGGCGAATCCCCGCCAGCCGCGGCGGCATGGATGGCGTCGGCCTCGCGGCGGACTTTTTCCATCTCGCGATCGAGGTAGAGCGTGTGAGTGACGATGCAACCGCGGCCCTGCGGGGTGAGGTATTGGATGAGTCGCTTCTTCTCCAACGAATCGAGCGTTGGCCGCAGATCGGCCATGTCTTTGATCGGCTCCATGCGGGCGGCGCGGCCGCGCAGCTCGCCGACGGTTTGCGCGCCGCGAAGCAAGAGCTCGGCCATCACGGCCAGCTCGACCTTTTCGACACCGAGCCAGTCGTAAGCCAGGTGACGATAGCGATCGACGCGGCTGGTCCCCTGCACTTGCACCACGGCGCCGAGCTTGCGCAGCTTTTCGAGCGCGTCTTCGATTGCCGATTCCTCCAGCGACATCAGCGGCGAGCGGTTGTTCTTCTGGTTGCAACCGGCCTTGAGAGCATTGACGGAGAGCGGGTAGTTCTCGGGCGTCGTCTTTGTCTTTTCGACCAGCACGCCGAGGATACGGCGCTCGATCGCCTCCAGGGGCTGCCAACGAGGGGAGTTGTGAGCGGGGCCGGGTGTGGCGGAGGCGTCGGTCATGGGGCTAAGCAAGAATGGGAGAGGGGGAGGTGGGGAGAGGGGGAATAATCTACGCTGCTTCCAAGCCCTTTCACCTGGGGTGGCGAGGGCATGGTACAGGAGATTGGGCGCGGAAGGCAACCAGAGGTGACCTAAGGCCGCGATTACTTCGCGGTGGAGGAATCGTCGGCGGTCTTCGGCTCGTAGCGTGAGATCATCCAGCGCGACATGTTATCGCGAGGCAGAACGCCGCGCACGATGGTAAGCACGACATCGATCGGCTGAGATGGAGCGCCAGCAGCGGCGGTGACCCTGTAGAGCTGCCGAATGGTCATGACACGATAGTTCTCCGGCTTGTATTCGAGCGTTTCACGGACCTCGATGTTTGCGCCTGCCCCGGCCGACTTGAGCTCTTTGATGATCGGCAGATCGATAAAGAGCTGATAAGGGGCCGGCGTCGGCGGCGCGCCAGGTTCGGGCGGTGCATTGGGACGAGTGGAGTCAATCGTTAATTGGAAGGCTTCTTCCATTTTTCCGGCAGTGACCAACTCGACCCAGCGCCGGCCAAAGGCCTGGGCCTCGTTCATACGCATTGTCCTAAGCGCGAGATAATGGCTGAAGGGCAGGACGACGCTGGCAATCGAAAGCACCAGGCCGATAATCGCCGCCCAACGACCGGCGAGCAAACCGTCGCTCACCGCGATTTGCCGCAGGGCGAGTAGCGCAAGCGCGATGCCGACCAGTGGAAACACCAAAAGAAACGGCGCGATATAGGCCACGGGGGCAATACAACCCGCTACCAAGCTTAAAATCGCCAGCACGCTCAGCGAACGATAGTCCGAGGCCTGCTCATAATCGTCGCCGTGGAAGACGGTGGAAGACGTGGTATTGGAGCTACCTGTTGCCATATGGTTTTAACTGCCTGTAACCGTCGCGGCCTGGATCGTAAAGGTCGCCAATTATCCTCGTTTGACGATCATGCCTTCGGCCTGGTCGAATTTCTCGCGGCGGTCGGTATAGATCTTCACGAAAGCTTTGGCACTAAAACGGTCGTTCGACGCCGATCCCAAGGCCGAGGCTGGATTAACGCGTTCGACGAATCGCAACCAGGCCGCGTCGGGCGAAGTCAAGAAAAACGCCGAGTCGGCATCGGTATAAACCAGTTTACCGCCAAACTGCTCTTTGGGCATGGGCGAGGTGTGGAGCGTAGCCATGGTAAAGGCAGCCAGCACCCAAGCGGCGATGAAGCCGACGATCAGCCCGCCGACGGGATCAATAGGGTTTTTGAACCGGAGGCGAGTCTTCGACGCAGCCGCCATCAGCGAGCGAAGAATCACCATCGACGCGGCAAACAACGCCCAAATGATCGCAAAATCGAGCCAGTAGGTATGCTGCCCGCTGGTGGCCTCTTCGTCGAGGTAGGTCACGATCGGCGAGTAGAACCCAAAGGCGATGAGGCCGCTGATCAAAATATTGATGAGCGTGAGCGCATTGCTCCAAATGCCTTCGCGAACCATCATTGCGAGGCCGGCGAAGAGAACGATACCGTAGATTGCCCAGAACATATTGTGGTCCGTTGTTTGTGGTCCGTTGTTCGTTGTTCGTTGCTGGCAGGTGCAGTCGCCATTACAACGGACAACGAACCATGGACAACGGACAAACATATTACTCTTTCAATACTCGTTGGAGTTCGGCCAGGGAGGTTACGCCCTTGGCCACTAGCAGCAATCCTTCTTCTTGAAATGGCCGCATGCCGCCGGCCCGGGCTACTTTCTTGGCCAGATCCAGCTCCGGCTTCTTGAGCAGGACTTCGCGCATTTTATCGTCGACTTCGAGCAGCTCGAAGATGGCGGTCCGGCCCTTGAAGCCGATAGCGCCACATTCCTTGCAAGGCTTCTCTACCTCTTCCGGTTTGGGGCTGCGATACAAGGCTTCGATCTTGCCGGCGGGAATGCCCAGCTTCTTGAGCAGGTCGGGCGTCGGCGCGTAGCCCACCTTACAGGCGTCGCACAATTTGCGGATCAGCCGAACGCAAAGCACGGCCGATACGAGCGTGGCGAATTCCTTATGGGGAACTTTGAGCTGCAACATGCGAAGCAGCGCCTCGGGCGCGGTCTTGGCATGAACATTGGTGATCAATAGCCGCTCTTCGTCGCGGACCTCGTTGAGCAGCAGTTTGGCCGCTTCCGTATCGCTCAGGTCGCGCATCACGTAAACGTTCGGATACTTGCGAATCAGCGCGGGCAGGATCGAGGCGGCGGTTTCTCCCTTGGTAGCGTCGTAGAAAGTCGGCTCGACGTTTTCCAGCTCGCGCTCGCGATGGTGGACCTCTTCGATCGAGACGAAGTCGCGGAGCAAGCGGTCGGCCTCCAATAGCGAGACGTCGGTAAGCGTCGTGACGCCCCCTTCGGGCATGCCGGCGATTACCAGGACGCCCTTGTCCGCCGCCATCCATTCGGCCCACTGCTCCGCTAACTTGGAACGCATGCCCAGGTCGTCGTATTTCTTGAACGTTTGCTGAAAACCGCCTTGCAGTTGCAACACGACGCGTTCGCCGGTTTGAACGCCCTGGCTGGTAACAGGGCAAAGGAAGGAATGGCCGTTGTACTTGGCCGCGAATTTGCCTTCTTGCTTCTTGCGGCGCTCGGTGGCGCTGAGGTTGGCGAGCGTTTTCATCACGGCGAGCATGACGTCGCCCGATTCGCGATCGCGGGCCTCGCCGTTGTGCCACACGCCGTCGACGTGCTGGCGGCTGGTGACGGCCTCTTGCGTGTAGTCGAGGATCACGCGATCGCTACGGCGGTCGACCATGTCGGCAATGATTTCCTTGACGAGCAGGTAGCCGGGCGATTGCCGCGCGGTGATCAGATTGGCCTGGTTGTCGCGTTCCTGCTTGCCCCCCATGGCTATGAGATCGACCTTGGCCCCCTTCTCATAATCGGCAACACGTTCCCCTTGCATCTTGATGCCCACCTTGCCGGCCAAGTGGGCAAATTCGTAGCGGAACCAATCGCTGGTAAATACCTTCTGGTGCTGCTCGACGGCTTTATTGCGGATGAGAACATACGGGACAAAACAGGCC
>CAZGMU010000436.1:1436-3946 GCA_964526975.1 uncultured Planctomycetaceae bacterium | reverse complement strand
AGCTGAATTCGCAAGAATTCGGTCCTGATCGTATGGGCTGGACTCTTGCGAGTCTAGCTACACCCATCCATTCACCGCTAGCAGACCACTAGAGTATTTTTCAGGTTGATGTGAACTTCTCGCTACGGGGTCGACCGAACCGCGTGACGGTTCCGGCCTGTTGGCTACGATAAAAGTTGACTTGCTCTGGCAGTCGTAGTTTTCTACAGAGCCTGTGCTACGGTTATTTCGGGTGGCTTTTCAGGTCGAAATTAAATTCGTTGTCCCCTGCTTTTACCTCTGGGTGCAGTTCGGAATTGGCGGCGTACCGCGCGGGAATTGGCGGTGGCTTCTTGACGAGATCCGGGGAAACTTCGATGCGAACCGTGTGCTTACCGACAACGGCACCGGACTCGCCGCGCTTGTATGCGAGCTCGTAGCGTCCATCGGCATTCGTGCGACCAATGGACACCCGCTGGCTTCCTTCCGGTTGAAAGGCGATGTCGGCATTGGCGAGGGGGTGCCCGTCGAGCGTTACGCGGCCATGCACAGGAGCGATTTGAGGTCCACTCTTGCCGCAACCGGTCGCCGCTACAAACAACGCAACGAGAACAACTGCTCGACCTTTTGTGAATCGCATGATTTCGAGTAAGCCAGGGCAGTTCGATTATCTTGAGACGTCGTAAGTTCAGCGATGTTACTGAGTGTCGTTGACCGGCAAGCCGTCGTTCTTCCAAGCGAATCGTTGGTAAATGCCAATCGTTTCCGCTGTTGTTGGATTGGTGGACCAGCACAGCGGGGCGGTGCTATTCGCGGGTCTCTTGGCAGCAAAGCAATCACGAGTGTTTCCGGCGTTATTGAAGTCGATATCGTCGGAGATAAAACGAACCGATCCGTCGCAATTGCCAAAGAAGGCGCCACCTGGGTGGCCGCTGGCGAAGCTTTCCGTGCAAGTGTCGTAATCCTGTGTGAGAGGAAGGTTGAGCGGATGAAACGCGTGCGCCAACGTCCAGACCGAGCTATGATTTTCCGATCCGTCGTTTGGATTGCGAACGCCGATCCAGGTGCCAGCCATGCAAAACCGATTTCGCTCGCCGACCATGAACGTTTTACTGGTTCCGTCGGTGACGTGCTTGCTCGCGACACGGCTGTCGCCGTAGAAGACGCCGGTGGTCTCGCAACGAGGGATAAGAGGAGTCCACGGGGAGCTTGACGATGGGCCGCAGCCGGCGTCAATTGTTCCTCGGTTGCCCATGTAATTTGAGGCGGGCGGCAGGAATATTCTGGTCAACCTGCCGGAATAGGTGCCGATGAAACTTCGGAACCACAGATCATCGTCCGTTGCTTTGGCGCCGCCCGGGGGTCTCGTTGATTTGCAGCCTTGGCCGCCACCGTAGTCGCAAGGGACCAATTCCGGAGTGGTGTCCGAGGGGCAACGAAAGACTGCGATCGGCGCCTGCAATGCGTTAAGCTCGCTTGCGTTCGTTCTGGCTGCGTCGAAGACATCAGCCAGGTTCCTCGCTCCCTTTCTGGTGCCGTCCACCGGCTGCATGAACGTGGACGACGGCCTCAAACTATCGTAGACACCTTGTTCCTCCAGATACGGCAAAGTAAACACGGCCCACCCCCAGCTCTCAACGGCCGAAGGCTGCGATACAAAGCCAACCGGATACTTTTTATTGGCGCTCTCATAGTTCAGCACCGCCAAACAGATATTCTTCACGTTGTTTTGGCACTGGGCGCGCCGAGCCGCCTCGCGGGCTGCCTGGATTGCCGGTAGCAGCAGTGCTACGAGAATACCGATGATGGCAATGACAACCAGCAGTTCGACAAGCGTGAAACCGTGTATAGGCCGACCAAGCCGAGGCCGACCTTGCATGCGGCAGCGTCTCTCCGAGACGCGAGGATGCGAGTCTCGGAGAGGCTCGCCCACGCGTGTCGCTGGATTCACGACTCCTGCACAGTCGAATGCTGGGTTTTCCAGCTTGTGGTGATCCGACAACACTCCACGACTCCTAAAAAAGCTAGAGCGACTGAAAAACGCGCCGGCAGGATTGTACCTCCAAAAACTCGCCGCAAGAGCCACTGCAATGGTTCCATGCAACGTGGCTCTGCGTCGAATTTGCCGACCAACTTAGTTGAGGTCCGGGTATGGGTGGCACGCCCTGAATCGAGGGGCGTGGAACTATGCAGTTTGGCGAACCACGCCCTTCCCAAAGCACCAGGACGTGTCACCCAGAATTCCCGAACACCCTTACTTAATTAGCGATTTCTCGATCGCTGCCAGCGGACAGCCCCAGTTCCCATGATCCCGATAACAAACAAGGTAAGCGCTCCGGCCTCGGGCACCTGCTGCGGCGTCACGTCCGCCCAGGTTGTCCCGACGCGAACTTCATCCACGAGCATGCTGTTTGGTTGAAACGCCGTATTTCCTCGGCGAAAAAACACCAAGCTCGCAATCTGAGCGATATCGCCCTGACCAGCCTGATTATGAACCAGTTGATCAGCGGGGGTCGCGCCGCCAAACGTCG
>CAZGMU010000436.1:0-1390 GCA_964526975.1 uncultured Planctomycetaceae bacterium | reverse complement strand
CATCTTGGCGACGTCATTCGCGGCACCATCATTGAACGTGTAGCTGCCGACCACAAAAACCGTATCGTTCAATCCAAAATCGGTGGCCCCCCAATCAGGTCCACCCGTCCCTTTTCTCACTCCGAGGTTGTACGTCCCCGGTGTGATGCTCGATTGGCGGATCATCATGACATCGGTTACGACTGTCGGCGTGCCCGTTTGCGCATTTTGTGCGTTGTTGAATCCGATTACATAGCCGCCGGACGTGCCTAGCGAGCCTAAATCCGTGACTTTAAGAGCAAACGAGTAATAGACCGTGCCACTATTGTAGATCGCGTCTAGATTTACCCGCGCGCTTGGTCCAGCCGAATTTCCAAACTCCATGCTTCCGCCACTCGACGTGGCCAAGCCTGGGACGCTAAGGTTAGTTGCCGAAACGACATTTGTTACGCCCGAAGTCGTCGCACCGGCTGCAAACCATTTTGCTCCGCCGGTTGCGCCAACCAACGGGCCGTTGTTCTGCCCAGACGAACCCGCAGGTGAATTTGCTCCGGTGATGGCCGCGCCAGTTGTATAGGTCGTGCCGCCATTGGCCGTGGCATCTGCAAACGGATCATGCAGGATCAGCGCGGCTTCTGCCTGTGCCGCCCCAACGCTTGAAATCACCACTGCACACAACCAACATCTGTAAAAGTTCTTAATCATTAGCAGTACCTCCCAGGAAAAGATTCGTCGTGGCGTAGCACGACTTGGTCTAGCGCAATTGCCGTCTGCAGCAAAAGAACACAACGAAACTCGCGAAAAGTATGATCGTGGCGGGCTCTGGCACGGATGTTGAATCCAAGGCGACTCCCGCGCCACTGGCTCCGTTTCCGAAACGTGCGCGCCACTCGGTGTAGTCTGCATCGTTCACAGTGCCCGGTGTATCGACTTCATTTTGCAATGGCCCGCCCTTGCGCCACAGTACGTAGTCTGCCGCGTCGACAGTTCCATTGCCATTGTAGTCGCCCTCTACACCGATAACCGGCACGGGCGTCACGTCTGCGTAAGTTGTGCCGATGCGGAGATCGTCGATGAGATAATCGGTAGGCGCATTCGAGCCTACCGCCCCGTCCTGGCGGAACATGAAGCTCTGTATTACGGGATTACCACCGGCGGGGTCAGTTTGATTGGTGGGTACATCAATGTTGTTAAGCGAGGCAATCAACGGGCTAGCAGGATCGCTACCGCCAAAAGTGCTGCTGTCTGGATTGATCCAAATCTGTGCTGTGTCATCTGAGGTACTATTGGTTCCACCCGTGTTTAATGTGCCATTGATGTTATATTTTCCGACAACAAGATACGTCTGACCAAAACTCAACACGTTGGTGTCGTAGGTCGCCCGACCAAGGGCCGTCGAGTCCTGCTCCGC
>CAZGMU010000435.1:0-3955 GCA_964526975.1 uncultured Planctomycetaceae bacterium | reverse complement strand
GCCCGCGAGAGCGTTATCACCTCGACTGGCCAGGAAAGCGCGAAGCGCTGCTGGCAGCCAATGCGCCAATCGCGAAGACGCTGCGCCCCTGCCGTGAAGAGAGCGTCGATTTCGACACGACGAAGAATCTGTTCATCGAAGGGGACAACCTTGATGCGCTGAAGTTGTTGCAAGAGACGTACCTGAACAAGGTAAAGCTGATCTATATTGATCCGCCGTACAACACAGGTCACGATTTTCTTTATGACGACGACTTTGTCGAGAGCGGTCACAGCTATTTGATTTCTTCAAATCAAGTAAATGAAGACGGTTATCGACTAGTCGCAAACACTGAAGCAAATGGTCGATTCCATTCCGACTGGCTGTCGATGGTTTTTCCTCGGCTGAAGCTTGCGCGCAATTTGCTTCGTGATGATGGAGTGATCTTCATTTCCATCGACGAAGGCGAATTGTCCGGCCTTCTGTTGATGTGTGACGAAATCTTCGGTCAAGACAATTTCATTGGCCTAATCTCGCGAGCAACGGGCACTCGCATGGGTGAAGGAAGTCGCGGGATTGCTCGAGAGTTGGACTATCTCGTCGTCTATTCTCGAACAACAAGTGCGGTCTTAAATGGACTTCCGATGACGCGTGACGAAGTTAGCATTTATGATCAACAAGATGAACGTGGCAAGTATTTGACTCGATCGCTTCGGCGTACCGGTGGAGAGAATCGCCGCGAGGACCGTCCAAGCATGTTTTACGCGGTGGTGTCTCCTGATGGTGAAGATGTCTATCCGATCGCACCTGAGGGCTACGAGAGCCGATGGGTGTGTGGCAAAGACACGTATCAAGAATTGCTGCGACGAGGTGACATCGAATGGAAAAAGGTATCCCGAAACGGCATTGAGCGGTGGCAAGTCTACCAGAAGCATTATCTGAAGGACGCACTCAAGCATCCATCTAACTTGTGGACGGACGAAGAAGGAAATAAAAAAGGAACTCGCGAACTTAACGCGCTATTTGACGGCAACAAGGTGTTCGACCATCCAAAGCCGACCGGATTGATTCAAAAAGTGGTCTGTCTCGGTACACGCTCGTCAGAAAATGCGATTGTCGTCGACTTCTTTGGCGGTTCGGCTACAACGGCTCACGCAGTGATGGCGCAAAACGCCATCGACGGAGGCAACCGTCGGTTTCTTGTCGTCCAAATCGACGAGCAGCTGTCAGAAGACAATCGCTCCCAACAGGTCGGCGCTCAACTCTGCGAGCGCTTTGGACTCCCAAGAACCGTTGCTGAGTTGTCCAAGGAGCGTATTCGCCGCTCCGGGAAGATCGTTAAGCAGGAGGTCGGGAGCCAGGGGCAGGACCTCGACATCGGTGTCCGGGTCCTTAAGGTGGACACCTCCAACATGAAGGACATCTACTACAAGCCAGACGCCCTCAAAAAGGACGATCTCTTTGAGCACATCGAGAACATCAAGGACGGCCGCTCCGCCGAGGACCTACTTTTCCAAGTGCTCCTGGATTGGGGCGTCGACTTGACACTGCCGATCGCCAGGGAGACCATCGATGGCAAGACCGTTTTCTTCATCGATCAGAACGCTCTTGCCGCCTGTTTTGACACGGGGGTTACCGAGGACTTGGTCAAGAAGGTCGCCGCCCGCAAACCGCTCCGCGCCGTCTTCCGCGATGCTGGATTCACCAGCGACGCGGTGAAGATCAACGTCGAGCAAATCTTCAAGCTCCTCTCCCCCGGCACCGACGTCAAGGCGATCTGATTATGTCTGGGCAAGAGCTCCTAGAGTTGCTGAATCGCTTGATCGCGCGGTGGGAGAGTGAGACCGTTGAATTCAAGAGCGTTGGTGACTCATACTCTACGCCCGACATCGGGAAGTATTTCTCGGCTTTGGCTAACGAAGCGAATCTGCGTGGCCATGATCGGGGCTGGTTGATCTTCGGCGTTGATAACAATTCTCGACGCGTCGTCGGCAGTGACTATCGCATCGAGCGCGAGCGATTGGATGGGCTTAAGAATCAGATTGCGCAAGGCGCTGAGCCGAGTATCACCTTTCGGGAGATCCACGAACTGCAGCATGCCGGTGGGCGAGTCGTCATGTTTGAAGTACCTGCAGCCCCTGTAGGCATCCCGATCGCCTGGAACGGTCACTACTACGCGCGAAATGGTGAGAGCCTGGCGCCCCTGGGCTTGGATAAGCTCGACGAAATTCGAGGGCAATCAAGGCAATCCGACTGGTCAGCAGCGATTGTTCCGGAAGCAACGCTGCAGCACATTGATGACGAGGCCTTGGCACTCGCTAAGAAAAACTTCATCCAGAAGCATGCGAACCGTTTCACGCCGGAATCTGTTGCTGACTGGGGCGACCAAGTGTTTCTTGATCGCTGCAAGCTGTCGTTGAACGGCCAGCTGACCAGGGCGGCGATTCTCCTACTGGGTAAGGATGAAGCATCGCCCCTACTCTCTCCGCATCCCGCCGAACTGACTTGGAAGCTTGAAGGACAGGAGAGAGCGTATGAGCACTTTCACACACCGTTCCTGCTTAACAGCTCCGAACTCTACAAACGCATCCGCAATGTGCAGATGCGAATTCTTCCCGAAGACTCGCTGATCTCAGTGGAGATCGCAAAGTATGAACGTCGTGTTGTGATGGAAGCGATCCACAATTGTATCGCGCATCAAGACTACACGAAACACGCTCGAATTATTGTGACGGAATTTCCCGACCGTTTGGTGCTGCAGAGTGTTGGCTCATTTTTCGAAGGAGCGCCCAACGATTACATCGCTGGCCAGAAAACGCCAACGCGATATCGCAATCCGCTGCTTGTGCAGGCGATGACCGCCCTTAACATGATCGACACGATGGGTTCCGGCATTCACGAAATGCACCTTGGTCAAGCACGACGTTTTTTTCCGCTGCCGGACTACGATCTGACAGACCCGGAAGTTGTGCGAATTACCCTGCACGGGAAAGTCCTCGACCTGACTTACACGCGGCTCCTGATTGAGAAGACAGAGCTGCCTCTCAATGACATCTGGGCGCTCGATCGCGTGCAAAAGCGATTGCCGATCGACGATGCGTCCATTCGCCGCTTGCGACGTGCCAAGTTGATTGAGGGGAGAAAACCCAATCTTCACGTTTCCGCCTCGGTAGCGTCAGCCACCGCTACCAAAGCGGAGTACATTAAGACCCGGGCGCAGGATGATGCCTTTTACGAAAAGATGGTGTTCGACTACCTTTCGAAGTTTGGTTCAGCCTCCAGACAGGATGTCGACCAGCTTCTTTGGGATAAGCTGAGTTCCACCTTATCGGACCAGCAGAAGGCTAATCGGATTCGAAACCTCTTGAACCGAATGCGTGCCGCTGGACAGATCAAGAATGTAGCCGGCAGGAAGCAGTCGAAGTGGGTTTTGGCCCGAGAAACGGACGTCCAGTCGTAGTAAAACAGCCGAGTTTCGGCCGAAGGCGGCAAGTCGGAAGTCCAATGATGTCAAGGGGTTGCTTTTACTTGAGGGCGAGACTCCAAGTAAAACACGCACGCTTACCGAAGGGCGGTAGCGTTGCTAACCTCTTGAGCTTGCAGGGATTGCATTTACTAGCCCAATTCGTGGGCTTCGGAATAGTTAAACCATGAAGCTGCAATTCAAACGACAGGCATACCAGACCGACGCCGTCGAGGCCGTGGCCGACTGTTTCGCCGGGCAGCCACGGTCCGCCGGGGTTCAATATCGGATCGACCCGGGCCGCGCAAAGGCCGAGCGGCAGCTCACGATTCCGCAAACGGAAGAACTCGCCGGCTTCAAGAATGCCGATCTCGCCATCCCTCCGGCGGAAGTGCTGCGCAATCTGCAGTCTGTGCAGCGGCGGCAAAACCTACCGCAATCGGCGGCGCTGGTCCGTAACGCAGTCAGCCCCCTGAACTTCGACATCGAGATGGAGACCGGCACCGGGAAGAC
>CAZGMU010000434.1:0-3984 GCA_964526975.1 uncultured Planctomycetaceae bacterium | reverse complement strand
CGGCAAGCTCGATCTCCTACCTGAGAATGTTACCCACTAAAATTCCGGAAGAACCTCTTTTTAACAACCGGCCAAGCTAACCCACGCGGCGCCGTAACGCCAGGCCACAGATCCCCAATCCTACGAGAACCAAGCTCGCAGGTTCAGGCACCTCGGTGGCGGTTGCGCTAAAGCTCAGGTCGTCAATGGCCATGCCATGGTCGTTTCCAAGAAGTTGCTGATCTCCCCAACGCACCCATAGGTCGCTGCCCGGAGTCCAATTGATGCCGGTGACCGTGTACGCTGCAACCGGCACCTTGCCAGCTACGTTGCCGTCGACTGCTGCCGCGGTCGTGCCATTGGCTGCGACGACGCTGGTAAATCCAAGCTCTGCCACCGTCGCAAAACCCGCAATCTCATGCACGTTGGCCGCGTTGACTTTCCAGCTAAAAGCAATCGAAGTCTGCTCGCCATCGCGGCCGCCATCGCGCCATTGCTCTCCGGTGTAGCTAACCGTGAACTGGTCGAGAGTTTGGCCGGTAGTATTGGTTAAGCGCAGGCCGATAAACATCGTATCGTCGTTGCTTGCAGACGGGTCCGCGACCGGATTGCTGGCCATAGTGGTGCTGGGCAAGAAGCCCAAGGCTTTCTCGGGATTGGTCGACCCCGCCGCGAAACCATAGAAAGCCCCCGTATTGCTGCTTCCTGTGCCGAAACGAAGCCGTTGACGAGTATTCGTTCCGCCTTCACTCGCCGAGGCCGTCGGATGGTAAAGGTACCAACCAGGAATACCCACGTGATCGCCGGAGACGGTCGAGCTATCGTCTTGCCAACCGTTCGTATAGTTCACTTGCGGCGGCGAAGCCCCCGATTGAATCGAGTTGCTTTGCCGCGTGTCGGTCGGCAAACCATTGAAGTCTTGATTATAAGTCGACCCCGCAGTCGAGTAGATTACAGCCGCATTTAATTCAGATGAGAGCGCGACTGCCGCCACGAGGGCGAAAGTCCAACCATACTTCTTACACATTAGCAGTCCTCCAAAGTCAATTCATCGATGCCACAACCAGAAAAACATACTGATAGAAAAGCCCAAAAACTTACCTTTACTCTGATCCAACACTTCAAAAACGTCCACTACTCTTTGCAGTGATCGCAAAAAGATCGCCCCTCACTTTACTCGGCAGCAACGGCGGCTATTCCATACATATTGAACCCCTGGCTACGAACCGCCGGGGGCTGCTCGATTCCACCCAGCGTGACCGTTCCGGCTTCAGGCACTTCTCGCTTCCAAACGGAAAACGGAAAATCGATGCTTTTGCCAGGACCGACTCCCAGAGTATGGTCCTTATGCCACTCGGTCTTGGCGCAATCCAGCCCGATTTCGACGCCCGTCTCCGTGAATTCATTTTTCAACCAACTGGGAACCGCCATGTTGTTGTCCAAGAACACATAGAGCGTCGCCGGCCGGAGCAAGCGCACTTTGAGCTCTAGCCCCTTCACGAACTTATCGTTGTTAAACGGCATAATGTAATCGGCGCCCTGCAAAAACGCCGGCAGCCCCTTAGCACCTACGCCGTTCCACTGATGGCTTCGATCCACAAACGCCAGGCAATCGTCTTCCAATCCGCCCCGTACGATTTGATATGACTTGATACTGTCGACCTTCCGGATATTATCGCGCACATCGGCGATCACTGGTTCGGAAACTTTCAGCCCCGCCACTTTTGGCGACAACATAAAGCTGTCCCGCTGGACCGATACCAACCGCTCGATCGCCCCCGAATTTTTCAAGAGCAGCGCGTCTCCCTGCTGCATCCGTCGGCCCGTTGCATCGCTCGCATCGCCTCTCGGACCATAAGACAAATCGATGCTGCCCTGAAATACAACGACTTCCGTTTCTCCCTTTTCCGAAATCTGCAAGCCGAACTGGGTTCCCAGATCGACTACCTTAGCTTGCGGTGTTTCGATCGAGAATCCTCTGCCTCGATGGTTGACCAGCGTCGTCACGCGCCCCCGCCGGCATTTGATCGACGTGGCCGAAGTGATCTCGAAATCAGCCGGTCCGAAGACCGTCACTTGCGCGCCGGCGTCGAACGTGAGAACTGCCGATCCCTCCCTCAGCCGCAGCCGGTCGCCGACGAGGCAGCGAGACAGCATCGGCCGCGAAACAGTTCCAGCTTGCCACTGCACGGCCCCCAACCCGGTAATGGTTGCCACTTCATGCTGACTATCTGGATCAACCTTGGATACAGCCGGTTCAGTAGATCTCAACTCGTTTTTTGGTGGAGCCGCTTTCGTCAGGCCAACCGTGGCTTCGAATCCGCGAGTTGATCTTTGCCTGAATACAGCCAATGGGCCGCAAATGCCAACAGCCCACACGCAAGCACGCCCCCCAGCACCGCCCCAGCAATTTGACGCCAGGTTTTTGATGGGCGAACTTGCTCTCGCGGCCGATCAGCCAGTTGGACAACGTCAGGAAATTCCTCCACACATAGCCACCGCAAGCCGGCGCTTTCATGCATGTAGTCGAGATAGGCTTGCCGAGCGGTCTCGTCCTCGAGAATCAACGACTCCAGCTCGCGCAATTCTTCGTGCGCAAGCGTACCTTCGAACAACTTCACCACGAGTGAGTGAACCTTCAAATACAATGAATCGCTATAGGCTTCCATAATCATCAACAATCCGCGCCAATGGGTCTCCGCCCATTACCGCCCTACACATCACCCCAACGATATCGTTAAAAAGACAAGCCACCCAACTAAAACGCGCTCTTCGCGATCTTCCGTTCGATGCACCCATGCAATGTCGCCCGAATCCGCTCGAGTGCCTTGTACACAGACGCCGGGCTTCGATTCAACTTAGCAGCGACATCTTTTGCTCGACTCCCCTCCACATAGCAATGACGCAATAGGTCACGACTATGAGGCGGCAACTCCGACACGCATTCGGCCAATGCCTGCTGTCGGGCCTCGAAAATCTCGTCTGTCCAACATGGCTCCTGGGCCAACGTATCCACCACGCTCTGATCGAAGACCAACCGGCTTCGACTCGCCTTCTTCCTCCAGGTCAGCACCTGGAAATGGGCCACTCGAACAGCCCACGCGGCGAAATTTGTCCCAGTTTCGAACTTCTCGAACTCTTCCCACAATCGAATATTGGTTTCCTGCAAAATCTCGTCGGCATCCGCCCAGTTGGGCACGAGGCTCAAAATGTATCCGTACACCAACCGCTCGTATCGGGTCATCAAGCGGATGAATTGTCGTCGAGATTCGTCCATCCGCCCACCATTAGAAGAGCCGTTCGCCGCGTGACTTCTTGCCCTCAAGCCGGGATAACAAGTCACCCAGGCTCCGCCATGACCACCCACATGGCCATTCAGCCCTACGTAAGAGAAAGGGCGCAATCATATCGAACCTGACAAAATCGCCAAAAATCTTCTGCCTGCCTGTCAGGTTTCCCACCCCCTTGCCCTTAACTATAACCGAAGCCAGTTCTGGCTTCCGGAGGCCGTGGAGCGTTTGGGTGCAATCGGGGCGCAGTCGGTTAGCCTTTTCGCGTGTGCTTATCTGCCGAAAGGCTATATTTCGCGGGGAATTGGATGCGAGGACGGTTCTAATCGGCCCTTTCTAATGGCTATGCGTCCCTTATCGACGCGTCATGGAAATACGGCAGTTTAGTCCGCCCTTGATTGCAGGTGGAGCAGAAAGCTCTCAGTTCTTTGCTCCCCTTGTCGTTAACAAGTATCGTAAGGATTGATAGATCCGGGTAGATATCGGTTTCACGGCCGCCGTGCGTTTTGGTTTGGCAAAAATGTCGGGCGGCAGGTAGCGTGTCGGCGCTGTGATTGGGGCGGATTCTTCTTGAAATTTATTTAAAGCTCTTTACTTGGCGGAGGGTCGATGATGAGACATCGTCGTGTCGGTTTCGTTTGTACGGCAATCGTCGGGCTTTCACTCGTTAATGTTACAAATCCTTGCTCAGCCCAGGTTGATTACACCGGTGGCA
>CAZGMU010000433.1:0-4019 GCA_964526975.1 uncultured Planctomycetaceae bacterium | reverse complement strand
GTGCGATCAATCTTTGCAGTGGCGAAATCACTAATAAGCCCGTTGCCGAGACGTTTGGTATCACTTATTCGCCGCGGTATAAGGTAGCGTAGGTAGAGAGTTTAATTCTTGGGTGGCACGCCCTGAGTCTTCGAAGGGCGTGGAGCGTACCATTCGGTAAACCACGCCCTTCCCAAAGCGTCAGGGCGTGCCACCCGGAACTTTCGGATGCCCCCGCCCATCTGCGTCATCTGCGGACAAAACTCATGACATTCCAAACCCTCGAATGGCGTGGCGATACCGGTGGCCACCTCGTGCTGCTCGATCAAACGCGGTTGCCGGCTGAAACGGTTTACATCGAATGTCACACGGCCGCGGATGTTTGGCACGCGATCAAGCGGCTCAGCGTGCGCGGCGCGCCGGCCATTGGCGTGGCGGCCGCGTATGGGGTTTGCGTCGGTGTCAACGGAGGTCGGGATGTGAATGAGGTTTGTGATTACCTCGCTACGAGTCGGCCGACCGCGGTGAATTTATTTTGGGCGCTGGAGCGCATGCGGGCCGCAGCGAGCCGGGGCGTCCTCGCCCCCGAGACAATGGCGACGGATCGGGGCCGAGGACGGCCCGGCTCGCAAGCTAATGATTTACAACAAGTATTGCTCGCCGAGGCCCGCGCTATTGACGACGAAGACCGTCAAATGTGCGCCGCTATCGGGCGCCACGGCGCGGACTTATTGGAAAAACTTCCAGAGGGCGCGGGCGTTCTTACCCACTGCAATGCCGGCGCGCTCGTTTCCGGCAGCGGCGACGGCACCGCGCTCGCCGTCATCTTCGAGCTGGCCCGCCGTGGCAAGCGGCCGCAGGTCTGGGCCGATGAAACCCGCCCCCTTTTGCAAGGCGCGCGGCTGACGATGTGGGAACTCGTGCAGCGCGGAATCGACTGCACGCTCATCTGTGATTCGATGGCCGCCCAGGTGATGCGAGAAGGGCGAGTCCAGGCCGTGATTACCGGCGCCGACCGCATTGCAGCGAACGGCGACACCGCCAACAAGATCGGCACATTCAGTGTCGCGACGCTGGCACGAGTGTTCAGTATCCCGTTCTACGTGGCGGCGCCGGCGTCAACGTTCGACCTCGCGACCGCGACGGGCGCCGACATCCCGATTGAAGAACGCGCGGCCGAAGAAATAACGAGTGGTTTCGGTCGAACCACCGCGCCGGCAAGCGCGAAAGTGTATAACCCGGCGTTCGATGTCACGCCCGCCGAATTGATTGCGGCGATTGTCACCGATAGAGGCGTAGTGAAACCAGTGTCGTTCCAGGCAGTCAATGATCTAATGCAGGCTCCATAGTTCGCAAACTTCTTTACGGAGGTGTTTTGTGATCGCTGTTCAACCACCGTCCGACCGAATGCTGCTGCTTGTCGCAGAGCTCCTAGCACTGTCGGTTTTCATTTCGTTCTTAGCTTTCTGGATCTGGATGCTCCGAGATTGCCTTAGGAATGAGCTGCCAGGAAGCAGGGAGAAGCGGACCCGGACGGTATTTATCGTACTGTTCGGCGTATTCGGGGCATTCGCCTACAACGTGGGGCGCCGCAAAACACGTAAGAAGGAGCTTGGACGGTAGCGAATGGTGAGGGAGTTGGTAGGTCTGTCAGGCATAGCCTGACCTACTTGCTGCGCCGGCAAACGCGAAAGTGTATAACCCGGCGTTCGATGTTACACCGGCTGATTTGATTACTGCCATCATCACCGATCGCGGAGTGGTGAGCCCTGTAAGTGCCGTTGCAATCTCAACCATGTTGTCGAAAGGTAGTTAGGTTAAGCTTGATCGCGGCCTCAAAACGTACTTTGGCCAGTGAACGAACACTAAATACAAACTATACAAACTAATAGAAATAGAACGAAACGTACCACAGTAGTATGCTTCCATAGATAGGATTCCGATTCTTCGAATCCGCCCCGAACGCGTGGCCTATACTTTCAGGGTGAGAATCAAGGTTGGCAGCGATCAGGCTTGGCAATCGCAAAATATGGATATCGAAAGGCTGTAGTGAAGCGTGGCAGATATTCCAATTGCTTCGGATCCGGCGTCGGCCGGGACGCGGATCGCCGCGATTGATGTGGGGTCGAATTCGGTCCGACTTGTCGTGGCCGAAGTGCTCACGTCGGGCGGCTACCGCGTGCTCGACGAAGAACGTGAGAACACGCGTCTGGCGGCGTCGCTCGTCAAAACCGGCCGGCTCGATTCCAAGGCGGCGGATTCCACCGTCACCGTGCTGCGCAATTTCCTGTCGATCGCGGCCGGCTACGGCGTAAACCAGGTGCGGGCGATCGGCACGAGTGCCTTGCGCGATGCCGAGGATGGACCCGAGTTTTGCGACCGAGTGCGCAAAGACTTGAAGCTCTCGATAGAAGTGATCTCGGCCAACGAAGAAGCGCGGCTAGCATTCTTAAGCGTGGCCAGGGCTTTCGATATTTCAGGACGCAAGGTGGCCATTGCCGACATTGGCGGCGGCAGTATGGAAATCGTATTGGCGTCCAGTGGGTTCGTGGACCAGGTGTATGAAACGAAGCTGGGTGCGGTGCGCGTTACAGAGGAATGCAACGTCGCCGGGAGGAGCAGCGAGAAACGAGTCAAGAAGCTGCGCGATTTCATCGACAAAACGCTGAAAAAAGAAATCGGCCGCCCACCGTTCGTGCCAGACATGCTGTTTGGAACGGGAGGCACATTTACGGCACTCGCGTCGATCATCATGGCACAACAAGGCATGGCCGGGCAGCCGATGTGGGGCTTTCGCGTGAGCCGCGCCCAGATTCGCCACCTTGTGGCAGATCTGGCGAACATGCCGCTCGAACGACGGCGCAAGGTCGTCGGGCTAAGTCCGCAACGTGCGGATATCATCGTGGCAGGGCTCGCGGTGATCGAGCGCGTCATGCGGCGGCTGGGGGCGAACGTGGTGCAGGTTCATACGCGCGGCGTGCGCGACGGGCTGATGCTCACAATGATCGGCAACGGCCTGGCGCAGAACGAAACAGGCGGCACATTGAACCCGCATGCCACGACAGCGGAAGATCGCCGGGCGGCCGTCGAGGAGTTTGCCAAGAACTGCGGAGTTGATTTACCGCATGCGCGACAAGTAGCGCGAATCGCCAGTACGCTGTGGCAGCAGTTGACCAGCCCACTCAAGTTAAAAGCGGACGATCGCGAGCTGATCGAAGCAGCAGCGCTCATCGCGAATGTCGGCTACTTGATCAATTTCGACGGCCATCATAAGCACAGCTATCATTTGATTCTCAACAGCGAGTTGCCCGGGTACGAACGGCGACAGTTGCAAATCCTGGCGAACGTGGCACGCTACCATCGTGGCACGCGGCCGAAAAAGAGACACGAAAACTTTCTGGAGCTGTCTACCGAAGACCAAAGACGAGTCTGCGAGCTATCGGCCATCCTGCGGCTCGCATTGGCGCTCGATCGAACTCACCAGCAGCACGTGGAACAAGTGCGGGCAAGCGTACGCAATGAGATCGTGCGAATTGCCATACAGTCGCAAGACGAGGCAAATGTCGACATGTGGGCAGCCGAACGTAAAGTCGATTTATTTGAGCGTGTATTCGGACGAAAAGTGCGATTCTCCGCTTATACTCCTCATTCACGACGGGGGCAGCGCAAGGTCCGATCGGCCACCTCCGGCCGACGTCGCCGTGCGGCTGGAGAAGGTTAGAGGCTGTAATAGATAACCACCACAAGGCAAATGCGTTCGCCGCGCAACGGCCACACTATAAAAAACTATCTAAGGCCGTCCGTGAATTCAAATATAGGGTGGCACGCCCTGAGTCTTCGAAGGGCGTGGAGTTGCGCGATTCGGAGAACTACGCCCTTCCCAAAGCACGATGGTGCAAGTGCTAGCAGAATCAAAAACGTGATGTTTCAGCCCCGCAGGGGCGGCGGCATGTAGCCGGGGACGCGAGTCCCCGGATCGAAAGCGGTTCGGTAAGTGAAAGCCGCGCAAGCGGCGACAGAAACACAAGCAGCCGATTCGC
>CAZGMU010000432.1:0-4040 GCA_964526975.1 uncultured Planctomycetaceae bacterium | reverse complement strand
ACCAAACAAAAAGGAAAACACCCCATGTAACCCCCACCGCCGCTTGCGGCTTAGCGCCAACAAATACCAAACCACACATCACCTCATACCAAATCCTGGTATGATAGGAGCGCCCCTTTCGCGCTCGAACAAGAAGGCACCACCATGGCGCGACCTGTCGCCGTCACGATTCCACATAACTTGGGCAAGGCCGAGGCTCGTCGGAGGATTGAAACTGGGTTTGGCCAAATGCGGCAGCAGATCCTGGGCGGGGCGGTCGGGATGCTGGCCAAGATGATCACGATTCAGGATCGTTGGGAGGGAGATCAACTTCAATTCGAGGGCTCGGGCATGGGACAGAAACTGACCGGGCGGCTCGATGTGCGCGAGGACTCGGTGCTGATCCAGGTCGATCTGCCCGATATGCTGGCCGCGCTAGCGGACAAAATCACCGGCACACTAAAAACGGAAGCCCAAAAGCTACTAGAGAAGAAGTAAGATTAGCGTCGGCCGCCAGGCCGAATCTACACCAACACGCTTCATGACCACGAAAAAAGTAATCTACATTCTTTGAAACCGTTTGCCATTGAACCACGACGGGCACGACGTTGACGACGAGCCACGAGAGTTCCGCTACGTCGACTTTCGTCGTGTTCGTTGTGCCGTCGCGGTAAAAAACCTGTCATTGTTCGGTTGTATGGAAAATTAAACCAGTTCCCGAGAGACAACATGCGGTACATCTTAGCCATTATTTTTGTTTTCACTTGTATTCTTAGCGCATCGGCGGCGGATGCGCGGAAGCCGAACATTATTTTCATTCTCGCCGACGACTTGGGGTACACCGACATCGCCTGTTTTGGCAGCAAGTATTACGAAACGCCGAACATCGACCGGATGGCGGCCGAAGGGGTGCGGTTTACGTCTGGTTATTCGTGTGGTTCGAACTGCCAGCCGGCGCGGGCGGCGCTGATGAGTGGCCAGTATGGGCCGCGGACGGGCGTGTACACGGTGGGCGGAATCAATCGCTTCAACTGGCAGAGTCGCCCGTTGCGGCCGGTTGATAATGTCACGGAGTTGCCGCTCGACAAGATCACGCTTGCCGATACGCTCAAGAAAGCCGGCTACGCGACTGGCATGTTCGGTAAGTGGCACTTGGGGAACGATCCGCAGCATCACCCGAGCCAGCGCGGCTTTGACGAAGCGATCGAGTCTTCCGGCAGGCATTTCAATTTTGTCACGAATCCCAAAACCGATTATCCGAAGGGACAGTACCTGGCCGATTTTCTGACGGACCGCGCGGTGGACTTCATCGAGCGGCATCGCGACCAGCCGTTCTTTTTGTACTTGCCCCATTACGCGGTGCATGGACCGCATGACGCTAAAAAAGAACTGATTGCCAAATTCAAGGACAAGCCGCCGGTCGGTGGCCACAAGAACCCGGCCTACGCGGCAATGATCGCGAGCGTGGACGAAAGCGTCGGTCGAGTCATGGAAACGCTGGATAAGCTCGGCCTGGCGGAAAATACGCTGGTCATTTTCTCGAGCGACAACGGCGGCGTCGGCGGTTATGAGCGGGCTGGCCTCAATAAGGAGGGAATCACCGACAACGCTCCCCTGAAGGGCGGAAAAGGAATGTTCTACGAAGGCGGCATCCGCGTGCCATATGTCTTTCGCTGGAAAGGCAAGATAGCGGCCAGTAAGGAGAACACGACACCCATCATTTCGGTCGACCTTTATCCGACACTAGCGGAAATGGCCGGTGCCGAACTGCCGCACGATTACACTCTCGACGGCGAAAGCTACGCCGGACTGCTGACAGGGGAAAAATCGAAGTTGGATCGCGACGCGATCTACTGGCATTTTCCCGGCTACCTCGGCTCCGGGCTAGGTCTCTGGCGCACCACCCCCGCCGGCGCGGTCCACTCGGGCGACTATAAGCTCATCGAGTTTTTTGAAGATGGACGGCAGGAACTTTACAATCTGAAAAATGACATCGGTGAAGAGCACAATCTGGCGCAGGAGAACCCCGAGAAAGTCAAAGAGCTTCACGCGAAGCTAGCGACTTGGCAGAAGCAAGTCGGTGCGAAGATGCCGACGACGAACACCGATGTGAAGTCGGACGCCAAGGTCCCGAAGCGAAAAAAGCAGGCACGCAAAAACCGCGCGGCGGTAGGGGAATGATTAGGGGGAGATCGGATTTATGTTCTCACGCTAAGGAACGACTCAAGAATAACTCCCCCATTTGCAGAATAACCACAGAGACACGGAGGGCACGGAGAAGAAAGCGAAGGAGGATAGGAACACTAATCTTCACGGATCCCCGCTAATATCAACCATCAAAGAAGGAGACTATTTTTACCTCATTCCTGATTCTGATGGATTAACGTAGATCAGTGACGATTCGTGTTCTTCTGTCTCTATTTCTGTCTTCTTCGTGTCCTCCGTGCCTCCGTGGTGAATCCCATCTGCCGAAGTTGTTTTTGAATCATCCCTTAAGGTCGGTTACTTGCAGTACGATAGGCTTAGCAGACCGTACGCTGTGACGAGGTTGGCGTCGCTTTCCATCCAGCGTGGCGCTTTGTTGACCCAACTGCCGTCGGCGTTTTGCGATTCGATGAATCGTTGGCTGAGATCGGCCCGCCAGTCGTGTGATTTGCCAGTGGCGTCGACGATGGTCTCATCGCCCATCGCGTCGAGTGCCTTGGCGAACGTGTGGTAGTAATAGTACAAGCCGCTGGCGCCCATGCCGGGATTTTCGCCGAGCGTGTAATTTTTCTGGGCCCATTCATAAGCGGCCTTCACGCGAGGATCGTCCTTTTTGACGCCGGCGTAGATCATGCTTTTGAGGCCTGCGTAGGTCATCGAGCCGTAGCTGCGGAGGCCACCGTCGTCGGTCTTGCCAGCCGGGCTGCTGCCGCCGGCCGCTACGGTGTAATAAAAGCCGCCGTCGTTCACTTTGCCAGCGAAGGGACTGGTGTTGTCTTTTGATTCGAGATTCTGGCAGCGCGAAACGAAGATGAGCGCCTTTTGAATCGCCGGATCATCGGGCCCGCGGCCGACCGCATGCAGCGCGTCGATGAGGAACGATGTGTTCGACAGGTCGGGCCGGCTCGATGAGCCGTAGCCCGCGCCGCCGTAGTTCAAGTCTTCAGAAGTTTTTCCTTCACCGTCGTCCCACTGTTCTTTCTCGACGAACTTCTCAGCGTTCGCCAGGAGTTTGTCGTATTGGTGATTTTTGTTGGCTTCGTGAAAGGCGGCGATGGCCAGGCAGGTTTCGTAGTTTTTGTGCGTGCTTCCCTGGTGATAGATGCCGCCGTCTTCATGGACGTGGCTTTCGAGATACTGGAGCGCCTTGGCAACCACAGGGTCTTCCGGCGTGCGGCCCGATCGCAGGAGAGCGGCTGCGACGATGGCCGTGACGCCAGGTCCGGTGGCCGAACTGAACGAGCCGTCGTCGGCTTGCTTGTTCTTCAAAAAGTCTGCTGCCTTATTGATGGCCGCGGTGACTTTGGCCTGATCGACCTTGGTCGCTGGAGCTTCCTTGGCGAGTGACGTGTCGACGAGAGCGGCCGCGATGATTCCGGCCGACAGGATCGAGCAGGTGAGAAAACGTATCGAACGAATGCGAAACAGACGTGTCATGGAAACACCGTGAGATTGTGATGGCATAAAGAGCTTGTTGGCTGTTGCGGTTGGGGGCGTTTGGCTGCGTCTGCTGGGGGCTCGGCTGCGCCTCGACCCCAGCCACCCCCGAGTTCTTGCGCACTTAGGAACGACTCAAGAATAACTTCCCCATTTTCAGAATAGCCACAGAGACACAGAGGGCACGGAGAAGAAGTTATCCGCAGATGAACGCAGATAGACGCAGATTAAAGTATAGAGTAATTATTCTCCTTGAATTGAATCTGTGTGCATCTGCGTTCATCTGCGGATAAAAATTGTCTTCTCCGTGCCCTCCGTGTCTCCGTGGTGAATCCTATTTGCCGAAGTTGTTTTTGAGCCATTCCTAAGTTCGAGTTTTGCACATTTCCGAACCACGAAATTCACGAAAGGCCCGAAAA
>CAZGMU010000431.1:0-4043 GCA_964526975.1 uncultured Planctomycetaceae bacterium | reverse complement strand
CTGGCTTCCACGAAACCGTAATCAATCTTCGCTCGCAACGTGCTGAGCGGGATCGACCCGGCTATTGCTTTCTCACGACGGGCCATTTCGGCACCGCCCAATCGGCCAGCCAATTGCACCTTGATGCCCTTGGCGCCGGCTTCCATCGCTGTCTCGAGCGCCCGCTTCAGCGTGCGGCGGAAGCTGGCCCGCTTGGCAAGCTGCTCCGCGATCTCCTCGGCCACGAGATGCGCTTGCAACTCGGGTCGCGTGATTTCCTCGATCTTGATATTGATCCGTCGGCCAACCAGATTTTGCAATTCATCCTGAAGCTGATCGACTTGTGTTCCCTTGCGACCGATGATCACACCTGGCCGAGCGGCATGCAGCACGACTTTCACTTCATCGCGAGTGCGCTCGATCTCGACCTTCGGAATCCCGGCAAACTTGTATTTCTCGGTGACGTACTTGCGAATCTTGTGGTCTTCCAGAAGCAGACTGGCATACTCCTTCTTGGAGGCGTACCACCGGCTCTTCCAGCCGATCATGATCCCCGTGCGGAAACTAACTGGATTGATCTTTTGACCCATATTGCGTTCCATTTAGCCCCCGGCCAGTGACCAGGGGCTAATTAGGTTACTCCACCGTGACCGAAATGTGTGCACTGCGACGGGCAATGACGTGCGCCATGCCGCGGGCTCGTGGCCGCATCCGCTTGAACATCGGGCCGCCATCGACGCGCGCGTCTTTCACGACCAGTCCACCAACGTTTGGCGCTCGCAAGTCTTCAGCGTTGCCCAGCGCGCTCTTAATCAACTTCTCAAGCATCCGAGCGCCTCGCTGTGGCTGGTAAGCCAGGATCGCGAGTGCGTCGTCGACCGCCTTGCCGCGAATCAAGTCGGCCAGCGGGCGCACCTTACGGGCACTGATTCGAGCATGCCGATGAATTGCTTTGTATGCCATGTGTGTCTCGCTTTCGGCTTTCGGCTTTCGGCTTTCGGCCAGAAGTCTTTTTTCTGGCTGATAGCCGACAGCCGATAGCTGACAGCCTTGTTTTTTAACCCTTACTTACCGCCCCTTGGCTTCGGCCTTGGCTTTGCCGCCGTGGCCACGGAAGCTGCGCGTCGGGGCGAACTCGCCGAGCCGGTGACCAACCATGTCTTCCGTAACAAATACCTTCAAATGGGTCTTTCCGTTGTGAACCATGAACGTGTGGCCCACGAACTCAGGAATAATCGTGCAAGCCCGCGCCCACGTGGTGAGAGCCTCTTTGACTCCCGATTCATTCTGCCGCTCGATCTTGGCGAACAACTTCGCGTCGACGTACGGACCTTTTTTAAGTGAACGACCCATTTCAAAAGCCTTTAGTCGTAAGTCGTAAGGCGTAAGTAAACACTTACAGCTTACGCCTTATGCCTTACACCTACTTTGTTACCAACTTCTGTACGCCATATCGGCGGCTACGGCGGCGGCGAACGATTGCCTGGTTCGATGCCTTGCGACGCTGACGCGTCATGCCGCCCTTGGCCGGCTTGCCTTGCGGACTCACCGGATGACGACCGCCCTTGGTGCGACCTTCGCCACCACCGTGCGGATGGTCGAACGGGTTCATCGCGGTACCACGAACATGCGGCCGACGACCCAGCCACCGACGACGACCAGCCTTGCCCCACACGATTGCGTTCTGATCCGGGTTGCCGGTCGAACCAATCGTGGCGCGACAGGCGGATGGAATACGACGAATTTCACCACTCGGCAGCGAAATTTGAGCCCAGCCCGCTTCGCGAGCCATCAGCGTCGCGCTCGTGCCGGCACTGCGGCAGAGGCAGCCGCCGCGACCAGCCGCAAGCTCGATGTTGTGAATCGCCGTGCCCAACGGGATCTTCGACAACGGCAAGCAGTTGCCAACCGTTGGCGGCGCTTCGTCGCCGCTCATCACCATGTCGCCCTTCTTCAAGCCCTGCGGAGCAACGATGTAGCGCTTCTCGCCGTCCACATAGTTCAAAAGCGCGATGCGGGCCGAGCGGTTCGGATCGTATTGAATCGAATCCACCTTGGCCGGCACGCCGTCTTTGTTGCGACGGAAGTCGATCAGCCGGTAAGCGCGCTTGTGACCACCACCACGATGCCGCGCGGTGATCTTGCCTTGGTTGTTGCGACCGCTGCTGCGTCTTTTCGGACGAAGCAACGACTTCTCCCGCTTGGCGCCTGGCGTCAACTCGGCAAAATCGCTCACGGTCGCCCCGCGGCGGCCTGGCGTTGTCGGTTTGTATTTGCGGATACCCATGATTTAGCTGTCGGCTTTCGGCTATCAGCTATCGGCCAATCGCTCTGGCCGATAGCCGATAGCTGTCCTAGAAGAAATCGATTCTGTGTTCCTTGTCCAACGTGACGATGGCCTTCTTCCAGTTGCCCGTGATTCCGGAACGGAATCGTGTGCGGCGCGGCTTGCCCTTGCGGGTTTGCGTGTGAACGGCCAATACCTTGACGTTGAACAACTCTTCGACCGCGCGGCGCACATCGGTCTTCGTGGCCAGACCGTGAACCTCGAAGGCGTAAGCGTTGTTCCGCGTCGAACGGTGCATGCCCTTTTCAGTCACCAGCGGGCGCACAATGACCTGGTGCGGCTCGAGGGTGATTTTCGACGTTTGTGGTACTGCACGTGGCATGATGATTGACTCAGGCGAGTGTTACGTTGCGTTACGCCTCGACGGCGACTTCCGCTCCATTTGTGTGCTTCTTGGCGGCCACCACCAAATCGTCCAAAGCAGCCTTGGTGACCAGCATCTTCCGCGACGACAGAATGCTGAGCGCGTTCAGGTCGGTCGCCGGCGATACTGATACGCCTTCAATGTTGCGGGCACTGCGATACACGTTGGCGTCGCCCTTGGCAGTGGTGACCAACAGCTTCTGGCCCTGCGGACAATCGAGATGCTTCAAAATCGCAGCCATGTCCTTCGTCCGCGGCGCGGCGAACGACAAGTCGTCGATCACGATCAATTCATCATCACGCACCTTGGCGGCGAGCGCCATCCGCGTGGCCAACTGCAGCGCCTTGCGCGGCAGGCGATACGAATAGTCGCGATTCTTGATCGCGAAAATGTGACCGCCGCCACGACGAATGCCGCTCCGCTTCGAGCCAGCACGCGCGTTGCCCGTCCCCTTTTGGCGATACATCTTTTTCGTCGAGCCGGAAACCATCCCGCGCGACTTCGTCTGGTGCGAACCCTGACGCAAGTTGGCCTGGTACATCACGACCGCGTCGTGCAACAACTGCTTATTGATGCGCGGAGCGAAATCGGTGGGCTCGACGTTGTACGTCCCCACTTTCTTTCCCTTGCGATCGTAGATGGTGAGCTTAGGCATGTTGGCTATCGGCTTTCGGCTGTCAGCTATCGGCTAGAACTCTGGCTGAAAGCCGAGAGCCAACAGCCGACAGCGCTCCCATTACTTCTTCTTTTTGCTGTTACCTTGCTTACTGGCGACACCCTTGGGCTTTACCGCGTTGGTTTGGCGAACGATGACATAACCGCCGTTCGGGCCCGGCACGGCGCCGCAGATCAACAGCAGATTGCTTTCTGCGTCAACCTTCACGACCTTCTGATTGCGGACGGTCAACGTGGCATTTCCGTATTGGCCCGGCATCCGCTTGCCCTTCACGACGCGGCTCGGGAACGCGCTCGCACCGGTGCCACCAAGCGCCCGGTGGCACTTCTTCACGCCGTGCGTGGCACGCTGACCGGAGAAATTGTGCCGCTTGATCGCGCCGGAGAAACCACGGCCTTTGCTGATGCCCGTGACGTCGACCGCCGGCACTTCAGCCAAGGCGTCGACTTTGATTTGACCACCCACGGCCAAGTCGCCGACCGGGCCACGAATCTCGCGAATGAACCGCTTCGGCTCGCAATCCGCCTTGGGGAGCAGCTCAACTCCGGCAGAAGAGCGTTTCTTCGAACGCTTGCTTTCGAGCTTGGCGACCTGACCACGGACACTGCGAGTAGCAAGGCGGCGCGGCTTATCCGCGAAACCAAGCTGAATGGCTTCGTACCCATCGCGCTCAACGG
>CAZGMU010000430.1:0-4056 GCA_964526975.1 uncultured Planctomycetaceae bacterium | reverse complement strand
CACCCAAAAATTAAAAATCAACCAGGGAAAGCAACAGATGAAATATCCAGGCTAGTCTGTACGCTGGTAAGTACTGCAGAACCCAGGGGAGCGTCAGCATGCAAAAGCGCGATCACAGCATCGACGAGGCAATCCGCCGCATGTATCCAAGCGGATTATTGGATGAGCCGAACATTGATCACGATCAAATGGAGCAGGTATCGAAGATAGTGCGTGAGTTATCGGTTGCCCTTTCGAGTTTGACATCGCTCCAAATCTGCCATCAGCCACGTTTTGGCGGAGACCACTACTTCTCGTTCGCGGGCACGCTTGCGCCGGCCCCCCACGCCGACGAATGGATTTCGAGTTTTGACAGGCAAGCCAAGCTCGCTTGGGTAGCCAACACTGGTGCTGCGCTTCCGGTTTGGTGGGCTCACTTCAGTTTCGTCTTTCCCGTCTGGGAACATTACTTCAACTTGTGGGCGCCGCGTCCCAGCGATCCATCGTATCTCGATGCGAACTGGACGGAAGAAGCACCGACCGCCGAATGGGACACAACCATTACCATCGCAGATCGCGTAATTGCCGGTTTTGGCTTCTCGCTCATAACCCGTGAGGAACAGCAACGACCCTCTGAAAATGTTCACTACTTGACTTTTGATGAGACAGACAAGGACGACCGGCTTCACTACGAGCGTTGTAACATCGGACAATGTCTTTTTTCGGAATGCTGACCCATCTTGCGTAATCATCCGTGGCCGAGAAGGATGGGAGCATGATCCGAATCCAATTAGCGTTTCCTGAAAACGGTTGGTCCTACCTAACCGTTCACGACGAACAACAGACTGTCCGTTGCCGCATCTCATACCTCTCAGATGGCATGGGCGATCTCATTCGTGCGTTACATCGCACGTTAATTGGTGGTGAAGCAGCTGTGGCCGAACTGCAGGGTGAAGGCTTTCAATCGTTGGTTGTTCTTCATACCAACGGAATCTGCCGGAACGATCCGATTGAGCTTTGCGTGTTGTCCGGTCTGGTCGAACGGCATGTCGACGAATCTGGAGCAGACTTGTCTGACCGCCAATCCGCTTTTTTCATCGCACCACGAACGACCTTTGGAATGGAAGCGGTAAAAGCGATCGAGGCCATGCTGATTGGCCACTCGTATACAGACTATTTTAACGCCTGGGCCTGCCCGCCGCACAACGAAGACATCCACGACCTTAATGACGGGGACGCTCAAGCGAGATGGCAACGCATGCGATTCCCAGAGCGTGAGTTCGAGGAATTACAGCATCGCTATTCAGATACTACAGATTTGTAGCTTCGTAATTCTTGCCTATGCGCGCGGCACCGCTGGCCGACGGCATACATAACCCAGGGGTAGACGCATCGGGCGTCTGTGTTTGCTTTTCCTCCTGGAGTTTTGCCGACGATGCCGACTTGCATCGATATTCCCATCGGTGATCTGACACCGGACCAGCGTCGTCGCCAAATTGCCGCAATCTTGGCGGAAGGCGTAATTCGTCGTCGTCGCGCCAACGAACTGGGCGAAAACGGCGAATTATCTCCCCCTCGCAACGCGGGCCTTGAGGTTGTCTCGGAAATGAGGCTCTCTGTGTCTCGGGGCTCGCTTGAGCCCGAATGCAAGGTGAACGATGGACGACCCGCGTGAGTGCCGACTTGCAGTGATACTTGCCCGCGGGCTGCTGCGTGTTCGGCAACGCGACGAACGCCTCGGTGTGCAGACGAGTTCATGCGACGCGCCGAAAACCGTTGGGGAAGCCGCGACTGACGCACAGCTCCCGACGCATAACGCGGTCAACCAAAAGGGAGAACAAGAATGAATGCAAGAGTTGCGACCGAGATCGCCAAGCTCGAAACGATGTCGGTCAGTCAGCTTGGCAAGCGGTTCGAGAAATTGTTTGGCGAGCAGTGCCGCAGCCGACATAAGCGCTATTTGATCCGCCGCATCGCCTGGAGATTGCAAGCGAATTTTGAAGGAGGTCTTTCCAAGCGCGCCCGCCACCGGGCAGAAGAACTAGCGAACGATTCCGAGATTCGCGTTACCGCGCCTCGGGTAAAAAAGCCCAAAGACGACACGTCACCCACGACGATTCAAATCGTCGGTGGTCGCGACCCGCGTTTGCCGCCGCCGGGTAGTTGGCTCGAGCGCCCCTACAAGAATCAAGTGGTTCGTGTGTTGGTCATGGCGGACAGCTTCGAGTACGAAGGGCAGCGATACAAATCGCTCTCCGCCATCGCGAAGGCGGTTACCGGTTCGCACATCAACGGCTACACGTTCTTTCGCCTATGGGGGAAGAAATGAGCCGCAAGAAAGAACCGACCGCAACGTCAATCCGCTGCGCCATTTACACCCGCAAATCGAGCGAAGAAGGCCTCGACATGGAGTTCAACTCGCTCGATGCTCAGCGCGAATCGGCCGAAGCCTTTATCGCCAGCCAACAGCATGAAGGCTGGACTTGCCTGCCGGAGCATTACGACGACGGCGGCTTTTCCGGCGGCAGCATGGACCGGCCGGCGTTGCGGCGCCTGCTGGCGGACATCGAAGCCGGAAAAGTCGACTGTGTGGTGGTCTATAAGGTCGACCGCCTCAGCCGATCGCTGCTCGATTTCACCCGGATCATGGAGACTTTCGACAAGCACAAGGCCTCGTTCGTTTCGGTGACGCAGCAGTTCAACACGACCCACTCGATGGGTCGACTCACGCTCAACATCCTACTGTCGTTCGCACAGTTCGAACGCGAAATCATCGGCGAGCGCATCCGTGACAAGATCGCCGCACAACGGCGCAAGGGGAAATGGGCGGGCGGAGTTCCCATGCTTGGCTACGATGTTGACCGATCAAGCGCCAGCCCCAAGCTCGTCGTTAACGCCCAAGAGGCCGTCCAGGTTCGACGTATCTTCAGCTTGTACCTCGAATTGGGATCACTTCTGCCGGTGGTCGAAGAGTTGGCCACGCGCGGCTGGACCAACAAGACTTGGAAAACTCGCAAAGGATTGGCACGCGGGGGGCGACCATTCGACAGATGTTCTGTTTACTCGCTGCTGACCAATCCTATTTATATCGCCAAGATCAGGCACAAGAGCGACCTGTTCAACGGCGAGCACGAAGCAATTGTCGACCCTGGTGTGTTCGAGCAGGTACAAACGACGCTTCAACAACACGGTCGTGGCCGATCCAACCATCTGACCAATAAATACGGCGCGCTACTTAAGGGTCTGCTTCATTGCCACGCCTGCGGACAAGGAATGGTTCACACCTTTTCCAGCAAGGGATCGAAGCGATACCGCTATTACACCTGCGTCAAAGCGATCAAGAACGGATGGCGCGCTTGCCCGACTAAATCGCTGCCGGCGGCTGAGATCGAAGCCGTCGTCGTCGATCAAGTCCGTTGTATCGCACACGACGACGGCTTGCGTGCCGAAGTGCTGCGGCAAGCGCGATCCAGCGCCGAACACGACATGACAGAGCTGGCCACGCAACAACACCAGCTCGAATACCAGTTGAGCCGCGATCACGCCGAAATTGGTCGCCTGGCCGTAGCCCCAGACCCCAGCAGCGCCACCACTGCCCGCATTGCGGACTTGCACGAACGCATCGCGCGGGCCGAGCAGCAACTCTCGCAGTCGCGGAACCGTACGCACGAGATCGAGCAACAACAGATCAGCAAATCGGACGTGGCAGCCGCTTTTGCCGACTTCGACAATGTTTGGAACGCTCTCAGCCGGCGCGAGCAAAGCCAGGTCATGTCGCTGTTGGTTTCGCGAGTTGAGTTCGACCCGACCGACAGCACTGTTGCCATTTCCTTCTATCCTTCGGCGATCAAATCGCTCGCCGAAGGTAACGCCGAGGATGCCGCATGATTACCGTCAAACGCAAGGTCCAGCTTGCCCGCGCTGCCCACGGACGTCGACGAGTCACGAACTGGAAAGGCGATTCGAACTCCGTTGCGAGTGGCCGGGTGCCCCGCATTTCGCGCTTGATGGCGCTCGCCATCCGCCTCGAACGCCTACTTCTCACCGGCGAGGTTTCCGACGCGTCCGAGCTTGCCC
>CAZGMU010000429.1:0-4064 GCA_964526975.1 uncultured Planctomycetaceae bacterium | reverse complement strand
GGACCGACCTGGTGGTGGTGACCGACCTGGTCGTCCTGGCGAAGGAGGTAGCGGTGAGCAATGGAAGCCAGGTGATCGTCCGAATCGTCCCAACCGTCCGGGATGGAATGGCGGTGGCGAGCAATGGCGACCGGGCAATCGGCCCGACCGCATTCCGAACTGGAACCAATGGAGCGGCTGGCGCAACGACCATCGCACCAACATCTGGAACAACTGGCACGGCAACAATTGGCACGGGCGCAACAACTGGTGGAACCACGATTGGTGGGACCATCACCACTGGCACTATCCGTACTACCCCAGCTTCAACTATTGGGGCTGGGCAGCCTGGCCGGCGGTGACGAGTTGGGTCGGCTACGGCTGGCAGCAACCGGTGTCGTACAACTATGGCGACAACGTGTACTACTCGGGCGACCAGGTGTACTACGGCGATCAGCCGGTGGCGACGACTGCCGAGTACGCGCAACAAGCCGCGGCGATCGCGGCCAATGTGCCCGCTACTCAACCGGCGGCGGAAGACTGGATGCCGCTCGGCGTGTTCGCCATTACGCACGACGGCGAACCAAGTGGCGCCGATCCGACGATGTTCTTCCAACTCGCGGTCAGCAAACAGGGCGTGATCAACGGCTCGTGGCAAAACACGGCGACCGACGCTGCCCAGCAGATCGAGGGCATGGTCGACAAGCAAACCCAACGCGCCGCATGGACGCCGAAGGGCAAGGATTGGCCGATCATCGAGACCGGCATCGTAAACCTCACACAAGACACGACGCCGGCGCTGGTCCACTTCGAAGACGGCACGACGCAGCAATGGTTGCTCGTGCGGCTGGACAAGCCCAAGGACGATGCGGCAGCCCCGGCGGCTCCGGCAACAAAGTAGTGAGGGCTGTCGGTCATCGGCTTTCGGCTGTCGGCCAGAGTCGCTGGTAGTATTGGCGTGTGCTACGAACTCGATTTTTAATTCCAATAGTCGCTGATATTGGACCAGACGCAGACGCGGGTGCTCGTAAAAACGAGCGTTTCGCGATGGAGGCGGCTCCAATATTGGTTGAGTTTTGGAATTCATGGGTGCGGTAGCCAATCGCTCTTGGGACGCTGTGCTGTCGTAGCGAGGCCAATGCAGTCATCTGACGAACAGTATCATTCTGCGCGGTTGTGTGGTGGTTGATTGGCGAGGAGCAACGTTAGCATAGAGCGCGGCCAAAAACTATAGGCCACCCTAGAGAAAAACGAGTGGCCAAAAGTAGAGGCTTGACGGGGGTTGTAAGGGCTTGGGTTACGATGTGCGCTAAGCCGCAAGCGGCTGGGCACTCGAAAAATTCTTGTAATCATTTCTGGTCGTCGTACGCCAATCGTAGTAACGCCACTCACTCCGATCGGTGACTCTCTTGATCGACTGGGATCAAATCCGCAGCGTCCATGCCCCGATGGTGTGGAATACCGTTGCGCGGATTTTGAAGCATCGAGACGACGCGCTGGACTGCTGTCAGGATGTTTTTGCCGAGGCCTTGCGCAATCGCGAGGGCGAGCCTGTTCGTGACTGGGGCGCGTACTTGCGATGGCTGGCGACGCGGCGGGCGATCGACCAATTGCGACGACGGCAGGCGCGAGCCGGAGAGTACCGGAATACCGTGCAAGTCGATGAGCTGGCTGCGGCGGCGACGGACGATGTATCGTTCAACGAATTGGTGGAAATCGTTCGGAAGGAACTCGGAAGTCTTCCAGATCGGCAGGCGGAGGCATTCTGGCTGGTGTGCGTGGAAGAGCGGGGCTACGAGGAAGTGGCTCGCGAGATGGGAATCGAACGCAATGCACTCGGCGTGCTCGTACATCGCGCCAGGCAACAGATGCTACAGCGGTTGCGATCGCTGAATCCTGCGACCGAGAGCGATAGGTGAATTATGAATGTGGACGGCGACAACCTCTTAGACAAAATCGCAGCAAGGCTGAGGATGGAGGCCGTTCCGGAAATGCCGGTAGAGCTGGCCTCGAGCAAGAAGCGAGGAAATCCGGCGTGGGTTTGGTACGGGTTGGCTGCGGGAGCGCTGGCTGCGTCGATGGCGGCGACGACGGCGTGGGGACCGCGGCAGAACGAGCAGAAAGGTGAGCCCCGTGTGGCCGAGCAGTCGCGCGCGAAAACGGATTCAAGCGTGGTTCGACAAGTCGTCGATTTTGCCGCGCCGCTAACGGAAATCGAGTCGAAGCTCGACGGTTTGGATGAAGAGATTCGCGAATTGAAAGCAAAAGCGGCGCTCGTTGATGCCAGAAAGAAAGCGGACGAGCTATTAGCTCGGTTTTAGTTCGGGCGGGATGACTTTTTTTCAACCATGTTCGAGGCGAAAAGGGCTCACATGCTATTCAGAAACTGTTTCTCAATGATTCTGTTTACCGTCAGCCTTTCAATCGGAATGGGCAATTCGAGTAAGGTCTTCGGCGACGAGAAGACAAGCGAGCTAAAAAGCACGGCTGTTGCGCCTGCAAATTCGCGCCAATTGCAGAGCACGCTGGGTGGCGCGTACTACGTCGATAATGAACTGTTCAGTCGCCAAGAAGCCCTCAAAGAGAGACTGCAACGGATTCGTTCGGATATCGAAAACAGGACAACGACGAGCGACGAAGCGTTGAAAACGCTTGCCACGATTGAGCACGAGTTCGCATCGCTTAAGGTAGAAATAGAAAAGAAGAAAGTATTGGTGTCGGCGTTCCATGTTTACTCGAAAACCACCGAGGAAACATTTCCGATGGGCGAGGAACGGCTGGTGATCGTGACGGGTGACAACGTGAAGATTCGTGGCTGGGAGGGACCCGGGCTGAAGTGTGTGGTAGAGAAGATTGTCATTGCGAAAGAACAGCCAAACGACAGCGAGTTTGATGCGATTCAGATCGAGCATCAATTAGTCGTGCCGGTCGACATCGTGGGAATGACCGATCAGGAGCGTGAAGCGGATGAACAGAAATTCCTTCAATCGGAAGCGGGCCGCAAGCTGACCGGCGAACAAAAATCGGCTCGGCAGCGCCTACTTGACGATATTCGTCACAGCTTCGACAACTTTCGCGATTTTCAGGGGCGCAAGGTGAATACGATTGCACTGACTGGGCTCCAGTATCAGGAGGGAAATCATAACCTGTTTGTGGAGATCAAGTCGCCGGACGGCCGTGGATCGTCATCGAGCCAATGGCAGCGCCACGCGAACATGACGATCTACTTGGCTGCATGCAAATCGCTTGCGGTTCGAGGCTGCCAGGTCGGACTCGACATTGAGGACGTGACGTGCGACCTGTTGTTGACAACCGCCGGATCGAGGGATCGGAACTACGAGGGACATTTCGCGGTTCGTGGTGTGAAAGGAAACGTAACTATCGATCAGGCGCCCGTCCGCGATTTGTCGGACGTGACAGGAAACGTTCGCTACACAGCCACCAATGAATTTGTCAACACCGCGATGATAGTCATGAGCGGCGGCATACGATCGCGGTTTTCGTTTGAAACGGCTGTAACCCGGATCGACAACGTACAAGGCAACTTGACCGCGGATTTTCTTCGGACTGATTTGAAGTTAGCAGCGATCGGCGGATTGATTGATATCGCGAACCAATTCGGCTCCACCGAGCTTCGGCTCAACAAAGCAAGTTCGCAAGGAACGCAGCGGATTGTATCGGAAAGCGGCACGATCCATGTCGTCGGCCCGACGGCCGTACTCAAAAAGAGCTTGCTTTATGCGTACACGCAATGCGGGACGATGCGCACCAATCTGGCGAATGATGTCCTTGAGGATGTGAATTTCAGCACGGGCCAGCCGCAGATGGGATGGCACGGCTTTACAACGCCTTCGTCGGAGCGGTTTAGCATGGAAAAATTCGATCGACCGGCCGCGGCGCTAGAAGGACGAGAACGTCCGGCCGGGATTGACGTTATTAGTCGAGCGGGTACGGTGTCGGTGATGGCGGTGCCGGAGGCGAAACGGAAGAAAGAGGCGGAGCAGAAATGATCGGACCACGCCCTTCGCCGAGCACGATTATGCAAACGCTAGCTTGTGTGGATGCTGCAAGATTAGCCACTTTAC
>CAZGMU010000428.1:0-4122 GCA_964526975.1 uncultured Planctomycetaceae bacterium | reverse complement strand
GCCAACCTTTTCAGCTTTGCTTCTCTGAGGCCGGAACAAACAATTGGTTGAGAAGTTTCCATCGAACTATTCGGTGGAAGTCTGTGGCGCAGCAGGATGTGTTTTCGCGCAGGATGACGCGGGAAACGCTGTGCTGTATCGAACCATCTGCCACTGCCCGCGTACTTCGCAGGGAATCAGGTAGTCGACAGTACGGATAGATCGTTGCGCAGAAGTCTCTTCTATTTCGGAACATCGACCATCCTCATCTTTTGTGGTCGGTTCGCTCACAGCGAACATAAGGAGGCATTGTTATGAGTATCGGACATGAGTTTCATTTGGACGCGTCGTTAGGCCATTTGCCGATTCCCCAAGCATCGGCCACTCCGGAGAAAAAGCCGCTTCATCGGATTGCCGATGTGCGGCGGCGGCAGGGCATCTCGGTGCGTAGCGCCGCCCGGCGCATGCATACGTCGATCGATCAGGTTCGCCGGCAGGAAGAACCTGAACACGACATGCTGTTGTCCGAGCTGTTGCGATGGCAGAAAGCTTTGGACGTGCCGTTGGCAGATCTGTTGGTTGAAACCGATGGACCGCTTTCAGAGCCAATTATGACCCGCGCGAGATTGCTGCGGATCATGAAGACGGTTCGAGCGATTAAAGAGACGGCAACCAGCTCGTCGATCCAACGGTTCGCCACAATGCTCGAGCAGCAACTCATCGAGTTGATGCCGGAGCTGAAAGATGTGTCGGCTTGGCACTCAATCGGTCAGCGGCGTTCGCCCAGCGAACTGGGGCGAACCGCTGAGCGAGTCTTGCCGGATACGTTCTTCCACGATTCGATGTAATAACCTATAGCAAATTTCTCTTGCACGTACTTACCGATACTAGCCGGACCGCCACGCGGTCCGGTCTACGGTGAGGTCAATTCGCCAGTTATACGTCTTTTAGAGTTACGCTAAACGAATTGCGGGATTCATTCAGTTACTTCTTCTTCCGTAAGGAAGAGGAATTCCACCTGCAACGCCAAGGCACGAGGACAAGGGCGCGAGAATAGTCGCTCCAGTCATGGGAATACTCACACTGTGAGCTGACAGCGTAGGACCTGTATTTCCACCTAAGCGGCTTCGGATATTCTCGGCATATCGTGCCTTGGCGATATTTTTGCGACGAGTGATCATCTTGCCCTGCCCCAGTGCAACGAAACAGCGGAATCCCGCCAAGCCGGCTAATAACGAAAACTTTCGTGCCACGCGATTGCACTACGTCGATCGCGCATTGCGCAGCACCGTGCTAGCTTCCGTGCGGATAGATCGGCCGGGCCAATGGAATCGCAGGGCTAACCACAAGCTAACTGCGGCGATTACCAAACCGAGCCAGCTTGGCCACATCCAGGCCCAATAGCCAATACCGATCACGACACCCAGGGCATGTGGCCAGCGGAAGAGAATGTCGGCAACGCCTGGTTGCCGTAGCAGCCATAGAGATGCTACCAACAAGCCGACAATCAAGAGAGTTCCCAACAGGCGTGTTTGAGCGAGCGTTAGGCCTTGAGGTTGTAAGTGAATCGTAAGACGATCGCCGCCTCCTTCAGCCACATAATGGGTCCATGTATCATGTGAAGGCTCCGCAGTTGGGTTGGCGGCTGTGGTTGATTTCGCGGCGTCCGTGAGAGGAGGGGCTTTTAGGGAGTCGTCGTCGGCAAAGGCTTGTTGGCAGTCTTTAAGCCATTTGTCTAAACGCGTGGCCGCCTGGCTGATCTGATCTTCCGCAGTTCGCGAAACCTGGCTTTCGAGGTGGTCCTGAAGCGGCAATTTCTTTACCTGCCGGGCTTGCTCGCGAGCAGTGTTGAGTAGTTTAGCCCACGGCTGATACCAGTTGTAGCCATCGGTGGGCAACAACTCGATGGCGGTTGACTTGGCTGCTTCCGCAATGCTTAGCAGTCGCTCGAAACGGAGCGCTGATTGATCTTCCGCGGTAACTTCATCAGCACCGGTGGCAATCCGAAGTTGCGAATTCTCTGGATGGGCAAAAGACCAGAGACTAATCTCGGCCGTTATCGGATTGCCGTGAGCGATCAAAGTCGGACGTTGTAGATCGATCGTGTTTGCATTTGCCTCTGTAGTAGATAATCGGGAAACGATCTCGATGGCTTGTGGAAGCTGTGTCGCCCACAGTGCAAGCCGCCATTGTGGCGAATCGAGCTGACGCGTCATCGCGGGGCGACCATCAATTTCGACGGTGATAAGCGACTGATTGGGCGGCAATTGCAAGATACAATCCGTCAAGCCGTGAGGAGCTACTATCAGTCGTGTTGTAATGCGCTGAGCCCCCTGGCTGTCTGCGAGGACCGTCGTATCAGCAAGACGGATCGACGGCGCGAGTTCTTTCGCTGCCGCTGGCTTGCTGGTCATCTGGAAAGGGTCCTGGGTAACTTCGAATGCATGAGACGGGTTGAGTAGTACAAACCCTGTACGCAGCTTGGGCGGAATGGTCGCGGGACGAACCCCCGACTGGTTCCAAGTGACGACTTGCGATTCGATCGTGCCCGGCACAGCCAGGTACCGATGGCCGCCGGCAAGTGATTCGACCTCGATCAATGGCACTGAAATCATTCCACCAGTCGGAGGTTTCAGTGGCGAGCGAATGCGTAGGTCTAAAGTGCCCCCTTTAGGCACAGAGGTGGCAAAACGAATGGTTAACGTGCCAGGTTGGCTGTCGACCGGTTTGAATTCACTCGTCACGGCGGAAGCTGATTGGATTTCAAATGGTCTCGTGACGGTGTCGGGGACGCGAACTCTCAAGAGGTCCAAATCGCCGCCCCCCACGGAGAGTTGGCATCGGTAGTTCATCCACCACGAATTATTCTCCCGCGAAAGGCTCGTCAGCGTGTCGCCTGCGATCTTGGTCTTCACAGGTTGAACGACGATCTTGGCGAGCGACGCACCGCTTTCAAGATAATAAGTGCCAACAGGGCGAGCCGACCATTGCGATGGGGCTGGACCAGGCGCTTCGGCTTTTGGATCGCCCGACGAGGCGAGCCCTTCGAAATCGACTTCAACGCCATCGCTTCGATAAATATAGGTTTTCAGTGTTGCGTCTTCGGTAGACAGCGATGAAAGGCGGGGCATAGGGGCTTTGCCGTTGGTATCGAGAGCCAGCTTGCCGTTTAAAACAAGACGATAAGGCTTGGTCGCCTCTTCACCCAAGAAAATGGAGATACGGTTGTTGGCACTACGACTCCAACGGATCGGAACGGATTGATCCGCTTCAGTTACTGCTACGTTCTCGATTACCAACTCAGTCGGAACAGAAAGTTCGGTGCGGTAGGTGCCAGGTAGGCCGGGAGTTGCTCGCATCTCGTAACTAACGCGTAGAGTCTTCACATCCGCTAATATGCTGAGCGATTCATCGACGATTGGTTCCGTTTCGCGCGGACGTATAGAGAGGCTGTTGGCATTGTTCTGGCCGAAATTAGAAAGCACCGTTTGAGGTGGATCACTAACTTCCGCTGTCCCCCATTTGGAAAAAAACTCGTTCGATGTGCTTTCAACGGCAGAACTGTCTGGAACTTCACACTCAAATGCGGGATCGCTGGATATGGCAAGCCAACGCTTGCTAGGTGCAACAGACGTTAGCTCGATAGAAGGCAAGCGGAAGTTGCCAAGTTGAGGCGAATGCTCCAAGCGCCAACGGACAGAGATTTCTTGTCGATCGCTGGATTGGTTGACAATTGGCACGCGGAGAGTGCTCTGCTCCCCCGTATCATCACTTTCCAGTGTTTTGGCATTCAATGCTTTTGGGCTGGTTAGCAAACTCCATTGGTTGCTGTAAGAAAAAACAAGCGAATCTGGTCGACGTCCGCTACCTTCCAAAATGCATTTGATTGTTAATTCTAAGGCAGTGGGTGTGACGTGCAGCCAACGCATCTCGGAGATCGATAAGCCCGTGGTGCTGCCAGCGGATTTATCGACGTGCGACCAACGCACGATGAGTCGATTGGCGCGGTCGAGTTCGGCGCGAACGGTTCTCTCTGTACTCCCTGAAATAGTTGGGGCTTTGGCGATAGAAACGCCAGAAGCGGCTTCTGGATAGCGCACATCTACTCTTGCTCCGGGGATCGGCGGAATCGATAGATCGATC
>CAZGMU010000427.1:1441-4130 GCA_964526975.1 uncultured Planctomycetaceae bacterium | reverse complement strand
GGCGAACTGCCCCGAAATGGCGACCAGCGCGAGGGCGGCAGCAAGAATAGTCCAGCGACGGTTCGTCATCGAAGCCTCCGGAGAGTAGTCGCTATCATTATATATGGGTATCGTATAATGGCAGCCAAGTTTTCGGCCTCAACGGCGAATTCTCACAGATAGGGCGCGATGGGCCGGCGAAAAGACCGGCCAGGGGGATTTTTCCGTCTCGCGCCCGGTTTTTGTAGACATCGGAGCCATTATGCGCGTTGCCGCTTATCAAGCGTTTTTTGCAAGTTATCGCACGCTTCTTACCGGATTCAAAGTGATCCTGCTCCTGACGGCGACCTGCGGGAGTGCGGTCGCGGAACGTCCCTCGGCGATGAAGCTGTTTCCAGAGGAGACGGTGGTCTTTGTGCGACTGAAAAACGCACACGAGTTTGGCGAGAAGTTCCAAGAGACTTCGCTCGGTCGGATGATCCAGGACCCGCAGCTTAAGCCATTTGTCGACAGTTTATATGGCAAAGCGGGCGACTTGTATGCCCAACATGCCCAGGAAAAGGTCGGAATCAATTGGGAAGACTTGAAGAACCTGCCAAAAGGCGAAGTGGCGTTCGGCGTGATCGCTCAGGACCGTCGTCGGCCCGCTTTGTTATTGATCGTCGATCAGGGGGACGAGGTGTCGGTTGCCGATAAGCTGGTCGATAAAGTGCTCGATTATGCCGAGAAAAATGGTGAAGAATTTTCGACGGAGAAAATCGACGATGTCGAGATCACGGTTGTACGCGACAAGAATCGCCAAAATCGAATGTTCGGCGTGTTCGAGCGCGACAACACGATTGTCGCATCGACGGACGCTAATGTTCTGAAGAATGTGCTTTGGCACTGGGACCACGCGGGTGAATCGGCGCCAAACGCTGTAGCTGCGGAAAAGCCGGCTGAGCCGGCCGACGGGGGCGACAAGCCTGACAAGCCAAAAGAAGAATTCGTACCGACGCGCACACTAGCCGAGAACACGCGGTTTGCAACGATCGTCAAGGAGTGCCGCCGTCAACAAGACCCGCCGCCACACTTGCTATTTTTCGCTGACCCAATCTCGCTCGCCCGCAACATTGGTCGGCAAAATGGCGGCATGCAAATGGCGCTGGCGATGATGCCAATGCTAGGGATCGACGGCCTGAGCGGACTTGGCGGTGCAATTACATATGCAACCAATGAGTATGACAATCTCACGCAAATTCATGTGCTATTGGAAAACCCTCGGTCGGGCATTTTGCAATTGCCGGCGTTCGAGTCTGGGGACACGACACCACAAACTTTTGTTCCCAAGGCAATCGAATCCTACATTGCTTGGAACTTGAACTTGCGGACGACCTACGACCGCGCGATGGCTTTGGCCGAGCGTTTTGGAGGTAAGGAGGCCGCGGACCGGTTTGTTAAAGACAAACTCTCCGACAAACTCGGTATCGATGCCCCGACTCAAATCATCGACAACATGAAGGGACGATTCAGTTGGATGATTGGTTACGATCGCCCGGCGCGGGTGCAAGGTCGTCAGCAGGTTCTGGCGGCCGAATTGAAAGATGAGAAAGCCGGCGCCGATGCGCTGAAAACGGTGGTTGAGAAGTATCCCGAGTTATTTGAGGAGAAACACTTCGGCAAGGTGACCTATTACGCGATTCTGCCGGGTCGGCTGAAGGATCTGCCTCCGGAGGAGCGGCCCGCCAATCCATTTGTGGCTATTACGGACGGGTACCTATTTATTGGCACCTCGGACCAGATATTCGAGCAGTGCATTGCCGCACAAGATGGCACGGCCGATCGGCTTGTTGACTCGGATGATTATCAGCGAGCGACTGCCGTTCTTGGTCGCGAAACGGCGGGCAAGACGCCGGTCCTGTTTTCAACCACCCGTTTCGAAGAAACGATCCGGCAATGGTACGACGTGCTGACGTCGCCGAAAACGCGTGATCAGCTCGAGGAGCATAAGGGCAAAAATCCCATCCTGGCGGCACTGGCCGAGACACTCGAGCAGAACAAGCTGCCGCCGTTCGATGTGCTTTTGCCGTACTTCGCACCATCCGGTGGCATTCTCTACGATACGGAGAATGGGTATCACGGCATTAGCTTCCAGCTGCGCAATAGTGCGGAGAAATGAGCGGCAAACCGCGTGATGTGGGCCGATTACTTTTTCGTAGTTGTTGAGCGTGTTGGTGGGAATTCGGCCTTGCGGCCGACGCTAACGCTTGACGGTGGAAGCAGGGTGTAATTCTCAAAAGCCGAGTGGCCAATCGGTCATGAGTTGCACGCTGTTTTCCGTGACGAGGAAGTTTTGTTCGAGGCGCACGCCCGTGCGCAGCTCCTCGTGGTAGAGGCCGGGCTCGACGGCGATGAAGTCGCCTTCGGCCAACGTGTCATCCCAGCACGGATTAAGATGGGGGCCTTCCTGCGGTGCAAGGCCTACGCCGTGGCCAAGGTGGTGATTGAAGATCCAAGGCAACGATTTGTCCAAGTGCTTTTGTGCTTCATCGAACAGTGCTCGGCAACTCGCGCCTGGCTTGGCTTGCGATTGAATGATGTCGAACACTCCGGCTGCCGCCTTCCAGGCCTGCTGCTGTTTTTCAGTAGGCTCGCCGCCGACGGCCAGCGTGCGGGCGTTATCGGAATGGTAGCCACGAAAGCCGACGCCCAGGTCAAGAATCATCAGCTC
>CAZGMU010000427.1:0-1431 GCA_964526975.1 uncultured Planctomycetaceae bacterium | reverse complement strand
TTCGATCTGCCGATCGCGCGGAGCGCCGCCGCGAGCGTTCGAGCGAAAGTCCTGCCCGAAATACGTGGGTGGCTCGCCGAGCGTGTGCACGGCGACCGAATACAATTCCGAGTAAATATCGAGCTCATTCGCGCCAGGTCGCACGACTTGGCGTCCTCGCTCATACATGGCTCGATTGGCCTCGTTGGCGCGATTCAATAGCCGAATCTCGTCGGCATCCTTGCGACGGCGCAGGTCAAACACAATCGCATCCACCTCTAGAAGCGTTGCGTTCCAGCCAAGGAGCGGTTGCGGTGCGAAGGCTTCGAACTCGCAGGCAACTCGATTCGGCCTTTCGGTGATCTTCTCCATCACCACGGCCGAGCTGGCGGCCAGTTGTTCGTCGCGCGTGGTCGAATGCCACTTGGCTTCATAACCAAAGACTTTGTCTGCCGCACAGCGATCCTGCACCTGGCGATCAGGCACGATCAGCGTCAAATGGCCATCGGGGCGCAAAACGACGATCGGCTCGAATGGGTAGCGAACATGCATCCCGGTTAGCCATTGAATGGTTTCGCGTCGCCCCAACAGCGCAAAGTCGGCCTCAAGCGGTTCGATGATTTGAAGAAACCGGCGCTGGCGGGCACGACAAGCGTCAATATCAACGGCATAGGGATCGGTGGCCAACGTTCTGCTCCTGCAAAAATGTGATGTGCGGCTCTCGGGCCGCGCGACTTCGATGATTGCAACGTCCCGCAATCTATCGCGAGGAAATGGGGACTGGCAAGCAGTGGTCAGCCATCAGGCTCTGTTAATTGAAGTCGGAGGACGCTAGATTCTTCTGAATTCTGGCGAATTCAGCTACGTCCGAAAGAGTGCTAGTCGTTTTCAAGCTTCGTGTCATCACCGCCGACGAGGTCGAACGCGAGCGGATGCTCGCTCAGAGGATTCTCGATACGAATCGACTTCTTGCCGCTGATCAATTCATCGATCAAGTGGCCAACCAACTCGGCACGCCAGCCGGACGCCAACAGCGGCGCTTCATTACTTGCACCGTTGAAGCCCAGGCGGTACGCGATTAGATCGCGAACATCGGTCGCTGTGCCGGCCAAACTCGTGGCCACATTGGCACTTCGGCAAATGCTGGCCAGAGCGGGCGACAAAAACTGACCAAGCACATTAAGTTGAGAGGGCATCGACTCGCGTGGCTCACGCTCGAGATCGTCGAGCGACGCTTCCATGCCGCGGTGAATACAAGCCGCAAGTTCCTTGAGCATTTGCGGCTTCATCCCGCGATGCATGCCGCGGACTGCTTGAATACGCTCGATGTCGTCGGACTTCCGCTTGGCCAACTCTACGATCAGGTCGTCGCGCAGTACGCGTCGCGGCGGCAAATTTTTGCGCTCGGCTTCGGCACGTCGCCACATCCACAGCTCACGCACGATGGCCAGA
>CAZGMU010000426.1:0-4167 GCA_964526975.1 uncultured Planctomycetaceae bacterium | reverse complement strand
CGGACGGCTCTCCGAAGAGGCTCAACTTACGCGAAGAACGATTGCGACCATTCTTCATGGCGTCAGCACACCGACATTCGGCCAGTACCGAAGAAACCCCGAAGACTTCATGGCGAAGGTCGCGCGGCTCATCAACGAACAGAAAGCGACCGTGATTGTCGAGCACCTTGCATACGACATGGTTGACGAGCGCTACGACTCCATCATCTTTACGCAGGAAAAGAAGGAAGACCTCAGCAAGGGCCTTCGCGTGAACCGTCATGTATATGACTACGTGTTTACGGACTCACAGAACGAACGTACCTTCGTCCGCGAGCTCGACAGCAGCGTCGAAGTAGTCGTTTACGCCAAGCTGCCGAAAAGCTTTTTCATCCCCACCCCCGTTGGGAACTACAATCCCGACTGGGCAATCGCCTTCCAGGAGGGCGCGGTCAAGCACGTTTATTTCATCGCCGAAACGAAGGGCTCCATGTCCACGATGGACCTGCGAAAGATCGAAGAGTCGAAGATCGAATGCGCCCGGAAGTTCTTCAAGAGAATCACATCGGACCAGGTGAAGTATGACGTGGTTAGCAGCTATGGGAAGCTGATGGAGTTGGTGAAATGAGAACAGCAGACAATGTCGTAAATCCGATGATCGGTCCGCACTGCCGTGCAGATATCAAGCTCACTGAGTCTCTGGCTGCGCCGCTAATTGAGGCGACCCGTCATCAATACGAGTCTCGCCTTGCAGAGAAGGACTCTGAGGTCGCTCGGCGTGAGGCGTCCGTTAAGGAGCAGCTGGCGGCGATTGCGAAGGCGAAGGAGTCCGTAGATGAAGAAGTCGCCAAGAAGCTGATGGAGGGGCGTGCGACGATTGCGGCTGAAGAGGCGAAGAGGGCTCGCCAGCTGCTGGCAACAGATATCGAAGCAAAATCAAAAGAGCTGGCCGATTTGCATGAAGTCTTGAAACAGCGAGACGACAAACTTGCGGAGGCTCAAAAAGCACAGGCCGAGTTGATTCGCAAGCAGCGGGAGCTGGATGATGCCAAACGGGAATTGGAGCTTACTGTAGAAAAACGGGTGGAGGAATCTCTCGTTGCGGTTCGCGATAAAGCTAAGCTTGAGGCAGAAGAGGGGCTCAAGCTCAAGGTCGCCGAGAAGGAGCAGAGGATTGTATCCATGCAGCGGCAAATTGAGGAACTGAAGCGAAGGGCCGAACAGGGCTCCCAGCAGCTTCAGGGAGAGGTGCAGGAGCTTGAACTCGAAGGAATGCTGCGATTGAAGTTTCCGCGAGATGTCATCGAGCCGGTTCCGAAAGGAGAGCACGGCGGGGATGCGCTTCATCGGGTTTGCGGTCCAAGTCAACAGGTCTGTGGAACTATTCTGTGGGAGTCGAAACGGACGAAGAACTGGAGTGACGGTTGGCTGTCGAAGCTTCGAGAGGATCAGCGCTCAGCGAAGGCAGAGCTTTCGGTCATTGTGTCCCATGCGTTACCGAAAGACGTCGACACTTTCGATTTCTTAGACGGTGTCTGGGTTACTTCTCCGCGTAACGTGATTCCCGTCGCCATCGCACTTCGGCATACGTTGATTGAACTGGCTTTAGCCAGGCAAGCGGGTGAGGGCCAGCAGACAAAGATGGAGTTGGTGTATCAGTACCTGACAGGCCCGCGCTTCAGGCATCGAGTCCAGGCCATTGTCGAGCGGTTCTCCGATATGATGGAGGACTTAGAGAAGGAGCGCAAAACAATGACGCGGCTGTGGGCGAAGCGTGAGGAGCAATTGCGCTGCGCGATCGAATCCACGGCCGGGATGTACGGAGATCTACAGGGAATCGCCGGGAAGACGCTTCAAGAGATTGAGGGATTGGCATTGCCGCTTATCGGCAGCGACGAGGTCGCCGATTAGCTGCTTGGTATTTCACAGTTGCTAATGCTGAGGATCGGACGATGATTGAATGCATTACGATTGCTTCGCAAGCCACGTTTGACTCGACGCCGACGGTAATGAACGGCCTTTCGAAGTTCAACTACGTCTTTGGTGCGAATGGCACTGGAAAGACTACAATCTCCCGGATCATCGCGAATTGTTCACAGTTCTCCACGTGCTCCCTCTCATGGAAAGGAGGAACGCCGCTCGAGACCATCGTCTATAATCGCGACTTCGTCTCCACACATTTTCACGAATGCGAGGAAATGCCCGGTATCTTCACGCTAGGCGAGAAGGATGCAGAGGCGCTCCGGAAAATCACTGAAGCAAAGGCTAGTCAAGCAAGAGTGATCGACACAATCGAACGGCTCAACACGACGCTCAAAGGGGCCGACGGAAACGGAGGAAAGAAAGGCGATCTGACCGTACTGGAGGAAAGCATCAGAGATGCCTGCTGGGCTCAGAAGCAGAAGCATGACGACAAGTTTAAAGGCGCGTTCGAAGGGTTTCGCAATAACCAAGAAAAGTTCAAGGCGAAGATCCTACAGGAATATCGAACCAACACTGCTACTCTTTGTGAGCTTGGTGATCTCGAAAAGCGAGCCGACATCGTCTTCGGCGAAGCGCCGACTGCCGCAGTCGCCGTGCCGTTGGTTGACCTGAGCGTTCTCCTTGAGAGAGAAGATGATGCGATCCTTACCAAGTGCGTCGTTGGGAAATCGGACATTGACATCGCCTCCTTGATTTTGAGACTCGGGAGCAGCGACTGGGTGAAGACTGGGCGTGCGTATTACACCGATGCGGATCGAATTTGCCCATTTTGTCAGCAAAAGACCCCAGACACCCTTGAACGCAGTTTGAATGCATACTTTGATGAGGCTTTTGAAACGGACACCGCTGCGATCGAGGCGCTCATCGTCCAGTACGCCAGAGAAGCCGAACGCGTTGCACGACTTCTCAATGACTATGTTGATGGGCCGCATCCATTCCTTGATAAGGTTCGGCTCAAAGATGTGACGAGCGAGCTGGAAGCCTTGTTGCGTCTGAATCTCCAGCATCTTGAACGAAAAAGGAAAGAGCCCAGCCAGAGAGTCAGCCTTGATTCACTGAGAACGTTGGCGAACACAATCAAAGCCATCATTGATGAGGCGAACGACAAAGTCGTTGCGCACAACGCGACAGTACAGAATCTTGAAGCCGAGAAGCGTCGAGTGACCGATGAGATTTGGCGCTACCTGCTCGATGTAGAGCTGAAAGACAATCTGGACACATTCACTACACGGAAGGAGAACGTGAGCGCCGCAATCGAAGGGATCGAAAGGAAGATTGGACTTCAGCAGCAGTTGCTCCGTGAGACGAATATTGAGATTTCCCGGCTCGAGAAAGAGACGACTAGCATTCAGCCAACCGTGGATGGGATCAATCGGCTTTTGAAAGCGTTTGGCTTTCGCAGTTTTTCGCTGACAAAAGCAGACAACGAGCGATGTTATCGGCTTGTTCGCTCAGATGGATCAGATGCGAAGCTGACGTTGAGCGAAGGCGAGCGCACCTTTGTCACGTTCTTGTACTTCTACCATTTGCTTAAAGGCAGCATGTCCGAGAGCGGTGCCACTGCGAATCGCGTCGTCGTGTTTGACGATCCCGTGTCGAGCCTGGATAGCGACATTCTGTTCATTGTAGGAAGCTTAATCAAGAGCCTCTTTGAGGAGGTGGCTTCGGAAACCGGGCAGGTGCGTCAACTGTTTGTGCTCACGCACAACGTCTATTTTCATAAAGAAGTGACATTCAAGGGTAAGCGGAAAAGCGTGGCGATGCGGGACGAGACCTTCTGGACGGTAAGAAAGCTGGAAGATCGTTCGGCGTTGCAGAAACATGACACCAATCCAATTAAGACATCGTATGAATTACTTTGGGCTGAAGTGCGAAGTCCACACAGGTCGACTCTCACGATCCAGAATACGTTAAGAAGGATTCTTGAAAACTACTTCAGGATTCTTGGTGGCATCGATGACGACCAGATCTGCGAGCAGTTTGATGGTAAGGACCGCCTGATCTGTAGGTCGCTCTTTTCGTGGATCAATGATGGATCGCATTCAGCACACGATGACCTGTATGTGTCGATCGACGATTCCGCTGTTGAGGGCTATCTCCGAGTGTTTCGCGAGATCTTCCGAAAGACGGGCCATTATCCGCATTATGTGAGTAAGCGCTCAGTCCGTCCATACTTGGCGCGTGCGGTAGCCTGAGGGAGTTGGC
>CAZGMU010000425.1:0-4184 GCA_964526975.1 uncultured Planctomycetaceae bacterium | reverse complement strand
GCCTCCGTGGTGAATCCTACCTGCCGAAGTTATTTTTGAGTCATCCCTAAGAAATAGGGGAAAGGCTCTTCTGTTCGTCTCCCAATTTCTAGGCTTTGCTGCCCTCATGCGACCCCACCGAATCACCGTCCCCGAGTTCACCGGCTTCAAGAAAGCGGGTCGCAAGATCTCGATGGTGACGGCCTACGACTACGCCATGGCCCGGCTGGTCGATGCGGCAGGCGTCGAGGGCATCCTCGTTGGCGACAGTATGTCGATGGTTGTTCAGGGGCACGACAGCACACTTCCCGTCACGCTCGATGAAATGGTCTACCATGCCGAAATGGTTGGCCGCGCCGTGGAGCACGCCCTGTTGATCGTCGACATGCCCTTCCCTAGTTTCCACTTGGGCACCTACCGAGCGATCGAAAATGCCGGGCGTATTCTCAAAGAAAGCCGCTGCCAGGCCGTCAAGCTGGAGGGAGGCGTAGAGCAGGCCGACACCATCGCCGGTCTCGTCTCGGCTGGCATTCCCGTCATGGCCCATTGCGGCCTGCGGCCCCAGAGCGTCCATACCCTCGGCGGCTACAAAGTCCAACGTGATGAGCAACAACTACTGGCCGATGCCCGCGCCGCTCAAGACGCCGGCGCATTTGCGATCGTGCTGGAGTGCATCCCTCGCGAACTGGCCAAAAAAATTACCGAGCAAGTCGCGATCCCCACGATCGGCATCGGTGCCGGGGCCGATTGCGATGGGCAGGTACTGGTGCTCCACGACCTACTGGGAATGACGACCGGCTACATGCCAAAGTTCGTGAAGGCCTACGCCGATTTGAAAACCGAAATCACCCGCGCGATTACCCAGTATCGAGACGAAGTCCGCGACGGTTCTTTTCCGTCGAACGAGCAAGCCTACGAATAAGCAGGCGCTTCAACGAACAGGCTGCAACGGCTTTTGCCCAGAAAATCGCGCTAAGCCGCAAGCGATTGGATAACGGCTCTCTGGTAAGCAGGTCTACTTTGTGGCTTGACGTTAATTTCTGGGCAAAGCTGGCGCTGCAACATAACCGCGAGCAGCAGGCTTCCCTCCGCTGAAAACGCCCGCGACCTTTCCGCGATGCCAGCAACGCTGTCATCAAACAACCGCGTTTCTTTTTTGCACGCGTGCCCGCCGGTTTACCGATTCAATGAAACCAGGGGTGCCATGCCCACGGCTTTGCGTGGGCATGCCGAAATGCAACATGGCCACTCCGAGCAGTGGCCATGGCACCCGATGGCTTTTTGGCTGCGCAGTTCTCAATAGAAGTGGTTTCCGAAAACTGAATTTCCTCGAATTCAGAATCGCCAGAGGAGTCGGTGATGTTTTGCTCAGAGTGTGGCAAAGAAGCAAATGGAAAATTCTGCTGGTCTTGCGGCCAGCCATTGAAGCAACCCGCGACTCTGTCGATCCTCGCGACTGAGCCAAGTGAAGTCGAAACCGCCCCGGTCGATTGGTCGAATTTGACCGATTGCAACTCGCTGCTGGCTATCGGAGAAGTCCGTGAGCGAATCGCTCGCCATGCCGCGTTGGCCAAGAAGAAGTTTTCCGGCGAAGACTTTCTTGAATGTTGTGATAAGTACTGCACCGCACTCACCGGCGGCGTCCCGTTCTCCTTGATTGCCAAAATCTCGCAGCCCATCAGCGAGCGCCTCGGCTTGAAAACCGGCAAGCTACGCCGCGAAGTGATTCCACAACCGCCCGGCAACGTGGTGGTCGCACTGCTTTGCTCGCTCGCCCAGAACGGGCAAAAACTCCGCGACATCCAACAACTAGAGAATGGCTGCACCCTGCAAGCAGCCCTCCCTTCCGACATCTGGTCCTTCGAAGGCGACCTGCACCTCACCGTGCTCGCAGAAAACACCGCCACGATCGTCGAGGCCAGCACGACCATCCGCGGCGCGGTCTACGACTGGGGCAAATCCAATCGCGCATTGGATCGCTTGTTTGCAGACCTGGCTCAACTTGCGAAAGCTGCTTGAAGCCAATACCGAGCAAGTGTTACCACGGTAATTTGCTTTCGCATTCTACTTAGGAACGACTCAAGAATAACTTCCCGATTTTCAGAATAACCACGGAGGCACGGAGGGCACGGAGAAGAGATCCAGGAGGATAGGAACACTAATCTTCGCTAACCCTGCTACAATCAACAATCGAAGAAAACTATTTCTGCCTCATTCTTGATTCTGATTGATTCGCGTCGATTCGTGTTCTTCTGTCTCTATTTCTGTCTTCTCTGTGGCCTCCGTGTCTCCGTGGTGAATCCTATCTGCCGAAGTTGTTTTTAAGTCATCCCTTAGCCGTGCAACGAACAAGTCCCTTCGTCGCAATGCGGCCCGCCACTTAGCTTGTAGCGATTCCGTGCGACCCAGCGATAAAGCGGCCGCCACAAGATCATACTGCCGGGAAAGTAAAGCACCGGCGCGGCCCACCGCAACCGTCGCAATCGTCCCGAAAGATAGCGAATCGCTTCCGGGCCCCAATGCCGGCCACCGTTGCGATCGACCACGACCATCTCCTTCATCATCCGATCAAAAGGCAAGTCCGGCCACCGGCGATTGACTTCCGGATCGTGCAACGAGAGATAAGACAGCTTCTTCTGACAGTCCCACCAGGGCAACTTGCGAACCTGGGCTGTGCAAATGCGACAATGCCCATCGTAGATCACGACATCGCTTCCCGGCCGCTCCGCAGGCGTCGGCAGCGTAACCACAACAGATTGATCCTCAGCAGTTGCCATCACGCCCAATTCTACGCGACGGCCTGCCGAGAGGTCGAGTTCGCTTCGTGAAAGCGAGCTATCCGTAGGTGGCGGCTTACACCGTAGGCGTGCGGTTCCGACCCGAAACGGGTCGGCTATATAGCCCGGCCGTCTCGGCCGGGTGTTGTCGGTTGCCGGCTCTTATCTGGCCGCCAGTCGGTGCTGCGCGCTTCGATGGTTAGGATCGGCGTCCTCTTTGGCCACCCGTCGCGAAGAACGTACCTGCACCTATACAGAGGAGCGTCAAAGAACTGGCTTCCGGCGCTGGCAGCACTGGCACCACAGTTTCGGCGCCGACGGAATTCGGGCCGCTGGCGGTGGTTAAAAATCCGGGAGGCAGATTCGTTGTGTACCCAAAAATCCGCGTCATTCGCGATGATGTGAGCACCGGGTTGAAGTTTCCCGAAAAACCGGTGCTAGTGAGTGAAATCGCGGTCATTGCCGCGAGGCTGATTCCCGAACTGTTCGCTGTGATGTTGGGGTTGGCAACACCCTTGTTTGCCATGGCAGTGGGCATAAATGCGACTCCGTCCAGGCCAAAGTCATTGCTGGTGGATACGGGGCCGGCATCGTCGGTCAGCAGCAGGTTCCATTGCTGGTACGATGTGACGCTGGAAAATTGAGCAATGCTGCTACTTCCACCGCCAAAAACGTCGAAATAACCTGTGCTCGTCGGGCTGGCCACCTCTTGCCATAAATAGAGGTAACGGGCTGTCGTGTCGAAATTCGCCGAGCCGCCGCTCGCGACGAACAGATTATCGAAACTCGGCATGCCCGTGCCGAACACATCGCCTGCGGAGGATGCGCCTGCCAAACGGTCCAGCACGGCGAAATTACTGGTGATTTTAGGTCCTCCGGTTGTGGTGGTGCCTTTCCAATTTCCCGAAAAGTCGTTCAGATAGCCGGCCTCCGTGCGCCCGCAAAGAGCGAGCGGTAACACGGCAAGGAAGAAAAGCGTGCATCTCATGGAAGCGTTTCCTGGTTTGTGATTTCGAACCGGCACATGACGACATGCCGAGATCGCATCGTTGGCTCGTACGGCGGACAAGCTCACGCGAAGGAACGAATCAAGAATAAGAATAACCACGGAGACACGGAGGGCACGGAGAAAAGAGCTGGGAGGATAGGAATACTAATTTTCACTTGTCCCCGTTAAGATCAACTATCAAAGAAGAAGGCTATTTCTGCCTCATTCTTGATTCTGATGGAGGAACGTAGATCAGTGACGATTCGTGTTCTTCTGTCTCTACCTCACTTCTGTCTTCTCTGTGTCCTCCGTGTCTCCGTGGTGAATCTTCTCTGCCGAAGTTGGTTTTGAGTCATCCCTTGGCGTGAAACTAATAACGTTAACGGCGTAGGGTACTATAGTTGGTGGTTCCGCTCTGTAAATTCATCAGTGATGATGTC
>CAZGMU010000424.1:0-4196 GCA_964526975.1 uncultured Planctomycetaceae bacterium | reverse complement strand
CGGCGGCTTCAAAGAAATGGTGATGGCGATCGAAGGGGAGGGGAGTTACCGCGAACTGCAGTACGAAAGCGGCGGTCATCGCGTGCAGCGCGTACCCGATACCGAAACACAGGGGCGAATCCACACCTCGGCCGCCACGGTCGCCGTGCTGCCCGAGCCCGAGGAAGTTGAAGTCGATCTGAAGCCCGAGGATTACCGCCTCGATACGTTCTGCGCGAGCGGCCCCGGTGGGCAGCACGTTAATAAAACTGCCTCGGCAGTGCGGCTGACTCATTTTGAAACCGGCATCGTCGTTCAATGCCAGGACGAAAAGAGCCAGCTCAAGAACAAGAACAAAGCGCTCCGCGAACTGGCCGCCCGCATCTACGACTTCAAAATGCAGAAAGAGCAGGCCAAGCGATCTGCCGAGCGCAAGAGCCTGGTCGGTTCGGGCGACCGCAGCCAGCGAATTCGCACGTACAATTTCCCGCAGAACCGGATGACCGACCATCGCATCGGCCTGACGATGCACAACCTCGATCAGGTCATTGCCGGCAACTTGCAAGCCGTCACCGACGCGCTGCTCGACTACGACCGTCAACAACTCCGCGACCAAATGGGCGGACTGGATTAATCAGCCGGGAGCTTGGAGCAGGGAGCGGGGAGACAAACAATCCCCTTCGGGCTCTCCGCTCTCCGCTCCCCGCTCCCCGCTATGACTTCCACCGACCAGCCCTGGACGATTGGCCGCTTGCTGACTTGGACTGTGGAGTATCTCGGCAAGTACAACGCCGACAACCCGCGGCTCGACGCGGAAGTTCTCCTAGCCGCGGCTCGTGGCTGCAAACGCATTGACCTCTACGCCGCGTATGGGGAAGCGGCTAGCGACAACGTCCGCACGGCGTTCCGCGAACTAGTCCGTCGCCGGGCCGAGGGCACTCCAGTTGCTTATCTCGTTGGTCACCGAGAATTCTATTCGCTCGACTTCGAGGTAAACCCGGATGTCTTGATTCCACGGCCGGAAACCGAACTGTTGGTTGTCGCCTTGCTCGATCAGGTAAAAAAACAAGGGGCTAGGGGTGGGGGGCTAGGGGCTGGAGCAGACGTCGAGGCACCAGCCCCCAGCCCCCAGTCCCCAGCCCCTCTCGAAATTGCCGACGTCGGCACCGGCAGCGGCACCCTCGCCGTTTGCGCCGCCAAATATGTTCCCGATGGGCACATCACCGCCATCGACATCAGCCCCAAAGCGCTCGCTGTCGCCCGCCGAAATGCGGAGCGTCACAACGTTGCCGATCGCACCGAGTTCGTCGAAGGCGATATTCTGGCGTCTCAACCAGCCGAACCGCGTTTCGATTTCATCGTGAGTAATCCGCCCTACATCACGACCGCGGAGATGGAGCAACTCGACCGCGACGTGCGTGATTACGAGCCTAAGCTCGCGCTCCACGGCGGCGAGCAGGGTACCGATGTCATTGCTCCGCTGATCGAGCAGGCCTCCACGCGCCTCAAGCCCGGTGGCGTGCTGCTGATCGAAATCAGCCCCATGATTGTCGGCCAAGTCGAGCAACTTGTCCGGAACCAACCGGCCTTCGAATTAGCTCCCACCACCCGCGACCTTGCCGGCTATCCTCGCATCGTGCAAGCTACTCGAAAGTGATAAAAGATTAACCACGGAGACACGGAGGGCACAGAGAAAACATTTGAAGAAGATATTAACCGCAGATGAACACAGATGAGGGAAGGGGATTTGCATTTCATTGACGACTATCCGACGATTGACGCTACTTTCTGACCGATAACTAACAGCCGATAGCTCTTACCAACCCAACAATCGCACAACTTTCCACACGATATTATCCGCGTCCATCAGCGTTCATCAGCGGTTAAATAATTCTTCTCCGTGCCCTCTGTGTCTCCGTGGTTAATCTTTTTTCCCAACCGAGTTTTGGCCTCGATAGAACTGTTGATTCATCGCGTTCTTCTTGGAAGTCATCGGCCCATTTGCTGGTTCTTCTTTGATGGAGCAAACGACCATTTGCAACTTTGCGTCGAGATCGTCGGCATAGTGAACGATCAGCGCCTCGGGTGTCATTGGCGGCTTCGGGGCGCCCCATTCGGGCAGCCGCTGGTGTGCGACGATGATGTGTTCTAGTCGCAGGAGCAGGTCCGCATTGATTTTTCGCCCCGCGGCGGTTTCGCGAATGATGTCTCGCCCTTGCAGCACGTGTCCGATCAAGCAACCGGCTGGTGTGTAGTCGGCCCCTGTCGGTCCGAACTCAAGCTCACGCAGCTTGCCGATGTCATGCAGGGCGCCGCCCGCCACGACGAGCCCTTTATTGATTGGTGGTTCCAGATCGCAGTATAGCTCTGCGTATTTGTCTGCCAACTGGGCACATGTCTTCGTTACGTTGAGCACATGCTCCAGGTATCCGCTGGCGAACGCGTGATGGTTTCGCTTGGCGGCTGGCATTATGAGCAGCTCTTCGCGGTGCTGTTCGTAGATGTCCGTCACTAGCTTTCGCAGTGGCTTGTCTTCGACGTACTTCTCGATCAGGTTCATCAACTCGGCGAACATCTCGACCGGATCGAACCGCGACGCAGGCTGGCACATCGCCGGATCGAATCCATCCTTCCGATCGCCATCGACGGCAGCTCGAATCTTCTTGATATCAAGCTGCGGCCCGTAGTTTGATTGCCGCAATGTGGCCCGTAGTTTGTAAAATTGCCCCGGCGTCCATTCGCTGCGGCACGACTCGGCTAGCGGCGCGTCGGACCAGATCGGAAAGCTCACGTCGCGTGCTTTGTCGCGGAACGTCACTCGATAGTACGGCTTACCGTCGCGAGTTTTCAGTTCTTGTTTTTCCGCCAAGAGAGCGAAAAATTCACCCTCTTGCCCCTCGGCCAGTTCGCTGAGCAAGGTGATCGTCGCGGAGAGGTGAAGAGACTTCTGACTCATGTAGTACCTCAAATGTAATGCGTTCGTCCTTATCTTAACGAACGCACCGGCGCGCTTGCCAGTGTCACACCTGAGTTCTTTCTGCCGCCAACTCGCTGATCATCGCTTGCAGTTGACGACGCACCTCGGCCATTACTGGGTCGCCTAACTCGTCGCGCACTCGCTCGGTGCCCACAGGGATTGCCTCTCCTACCTGGATTACTGCGTGAAACGGCTGGTGTACGCTCATCATGTCGGTGAAGTCCTCTTGCAAACGCTCGGCGGTTTCCACCACACGTTCGGGATAGTTTTTTTCCCGCAGGATGTAATCGCGCGGATAGTGCGAGATGTTGTGGGCGTGGTACAGCGCCGTCAGGTCGCGCCACCGTTGCTCACGTTCCTCGGGCGTCACTTTTCCCGCCATCATATCGGGCACGATCATGGCCCGAATCCGCTTGACCCGCGCCATCGGGTTGCCGGATGTGTCTTTAACTTCCCACTTCGCCTCTAATCTGGTTAGTACGTCTTCCACGAGTTTCTCGGCTCGCTCATATAAATTGCCACTCGAGGCCGTGACATCCAATTCGATTTCTCGGAGCGCCAGCATCGCTTCGCCCAGTCGGCCGATTCGGTCGACGAGCGGCAAGTGCCGCTGCGGTTGCCACGACAATCTCGTTTCCAACGCATCGAGATCCGGCTCCAGTGCCGCGGCCACATCACCATTGAATGCATACCGTATCGCAACGGGGTGAATCATCACGCCTGCTGGTTTCCCCTCTTTTTTCAGTCGTTTCGCGGCCTGCCGCGCGATGAACGACGGCCCATCCATCATCTCTTCGATCAGGTCGTTGTGCCGTGTCATGCCCCCCTCGGGAAACACGATGAGCGGCCGTCGTCGCGCGATGAGGATGTCGATCGCCGTCTCGATTGCCTGCCGATCGTGCCCTTCGCGCAGGAGGCTGAACGCCCCCATTCGCCGCGTCATGAACGTTTGAAATCGGCTTTGCTTGAATACATGCCAGCTCGCCATCGCAAACAAATGGCAATCGGCCTCCATTCCTAATACGCCGAGCACGACCGGATCGCACGCGCGACAATGATTCGGCGCCAGCATGATGCTGTGCCCAGCCGCTAGCGATGCTTTCAGCCGCTCGACATGCCGGCACTCGACCGAGTGGATTCCATACGATTTCCGCAGATAGGGCCGCAGGATGAACCGCAGCATCGTCGGCCACCAATCGGAGTAGACCGGCGGCACAAACACATACGGTTCATCAATCAC
>CAZGMU010000423.1:526-4213 GCA_964526975.1 uncultured Planctomycetaceae bacterium | reverse complement strand
CGATACAACCTCTATCGGCGGCATAACCGACAGAATCCAGCGAATCGGAACCTGGCGAATCCCAGAAAGTTGGGTGTGGAGGGCCGATGGCACAAAATTGCTTTCGCAGCCTTCGCGACCGTTAATGTCGAACGCTGATGCAACGCTAGCACTCGGTGCTAGCCGAAGGCGTTACACAATCGATCTTGGACCCTCTTGGTTTAACTCCTGCGGAGTAAGAACACACTTTTCGCCCGACGACCCAGGGTGCGCTGGAGGACCGGCGACCCTGGGCTTTGGAGTGGAACGCCTTCGGCGCTCTTCGTGACAGCACTTGCATCATCGTGCGTTTGCGAGGGCAACGTCCGCTCTTGGACTTGGCCACGGCTTTTGCTACAAACCGCGACTCTTACTCAACCTGCTCCTGCCAGCAACGACAGCGGCTGCGCTGCCATCACCGATATGCACAACTTCGTTCGCGCTCTTAAAGTCGCCTTGAAGCACCGGGTCAACATCGCGGCTTGCGTGTTTTCTTCCGCCGTCATTGCCGTTCTATGGGGCGGCAACCTCACCGCGGTGTTTCCGGTCGTCGAAGTGATCATGAATGATCACTCGCTGCCGAGTTGGATCGATCAAAAAATTTCCGAGTCTCAGTCTGAAGTCGACAGCTCTACCCGCTGGCTCGCCCAGCTTGAAAAACTCAAGGGCAGCAATCCGAATGAAATTCGTGAGCGCGTTCGTGACGAAATCGGCATGCGTGAAAACGAGCTTGCCAATCTTCGCAAGAAGGCGGGGGCCGAGTGGGATGATGTGCGCATTGCCGAGAAAACCAGGCTCGACAACGATATCAAGCACTTGCAGACGCTTGCCCAAGCGCCAGACGAACAGATCAGCGGTCGCATCGCCAAAGAGATCAGCGACACCAATCGCCATATCCATGTCTACCAATCGCGGGCCGAGCATTTTCGTTGGATTCAGCCTGCCGCGCATCGCTGGCTGCCGACCACGCCATTCGGCACACTGATGGTCGTCTGCTTGTTTGTCATCATTTGCACATTCGCAAAAGGCTTTTTCCGCATCTGGAACGCGATTGCCGTGTCGCGGCTTGGAAGCCAGATCGGCTACGATCTGCGAAACCAGTTCTATTCCAAGGTGCTTCGCCTCGACATGGCCAACTTCACGGAGAAGGGGCGTGGCGACATCATGAATCGCTGCACCACCGATCTCAATTCGATCAGCAGCGGCGTGCAGCGGCTGTTTGGCCAGGCGTTGCTCGAGCCGCTCAAGGTGTTCGTCTGCCTGGCGATTGCCGCTTACATCAGTTGGCAGCTTCTGTTGCTTACGCTGATCATTGCCCCAGTGGCCGGCTATTCGATCCACTACCTGGGCAAGGCGCTCAAACGCACGCACAAGAAGGCGATGCAAGAGCTCTCGACGATCTACGAAACGCTGTCGGAAACGCTCGGGGGCGTCAAGTTGATCAAAGCCTTCAACATGGAGCCTGCCGAACATAAAAAGTTCGACAAAGTTTCGAGCGACTTCTACGATCGCCAAATGCGGATCGCGATCTACAACGCGATCGTCAGTCCGCTCGTCGAAACGCTTGGCATCATCATGGTGGTGATCGCGTCGGTCATGGGCGGTTACCTTGTTCTTGGCCAACACACGCACATCCTGGGCATCAGGATTAGCGATATTCCTCTCACGCATGGTGATATGAGCATCTTTTTTGCGATGCTCGCCGGCATGAGCGATCCGGCCCGGCGCCTCTCGGGCGAGTTCAGCAACATCCAACAAGCCGTTGCTGCCGCCGACCGCGTGTATGAGGTTCTCGACCGCGAGCAGAAAATTGCCGAAGCGCCTAACCCTGTTTCGCTACCGGCGCTCAAGCGTTCGCTCAAGTTCGAGAACGTTGTTTTCCAGTACAATGCCGAGAAGCCGGTGCTGCGTGGCGTCAATCTCGAGGTTCGCGCCGGCGAAACGATCGCCATCGTCGGCCCCAACGGTTGCGGTAAAACCACGCTGCTGCAACTCTTGCCCCGCTTCTACGATCCGAACAGTGGCCGAATTACGATTGAAGGAGTCGACATCAAGAGCGTCGGCCTCAACGAGCTGCGTCGACGGTTTGGCTTGGTGTCGCAAGAGATTTTGATGCTCAACGACACGGTCGAAAACAATATTCGTTATGGCAACCCCGATGCGACCATGGCCGAGGTCGAAGCGGCCGCCCGCGCCGCCCACGCTCATGCGTTCATCACCGACAAGCTCCCGGATGGCTACCAATCGCTCGTTGGCCCCGGCGGCAGCCGCCTTTCGGGCGGCCAGCGGCAACGCATTTCGCTGGCCCGCGCGATCTTGCGCGATCCCGAGATACTGCTCCTCGACGAAGCCACGAGCCAGATCGATATCGAAAGCGAGCAGCTTATCTTCGAAGTGCTCGAAAAGTTCTCGCGCGAACGTACGACGTTCATGATCACCCATCGCACCAGCATGATCACGCTTGCCGACCGGGTCGTCGTGATGGACCACGGCCAGATCGTCGACACGGGCAGCCACAATGAGCTAGTGAAACGCTGCGATCTCTATCGCCGGCTGTGCCACTTCGAGTACCGCGAAAGTGCGTAGGAATTTGGTGTCGGGTGTCAGGTGTCGGGTGTCAGAAATTTGGGGGCGGCACTTGTTGTAATGGAAATCTTGCTTTCCGCAATATCGTCCTTCGACGCGCCCGGAATCGTTCGTATGATGGAACAGGGATAGCGGTGCGCCTTCCCCGATACCTGACACCCGATACCCGACACCTGCCTTGTCCACCCTCCCCCTTCACACCGATCATGCCCGGCTCTTCGAGCACAACCGGTTCGTCTACCCGGTGCTCAGTCGACGCTCCGGCGGCATCTCGATCGGCGTGAATCTCAATCCCGATAAGATTTGCAACTTCGATTGCATCTATTGCCAAGTTGATCGACGGAGCCAAAGTGAGACGCGCTTCGTCGAAACGGAGGCCCTCGTTGACGAGCTGCGCACGACGCTCGACCTGGTCCTCTCCGGCCGCATTTACCAGACCGACAAGTTCCGCGAAGTGCCCGCGAGCCTGCGCCGGCTGAACGACATCGCCTTCTCCGGCGACGGCGAACCAACGACGTATAAAAACTTTGATGAGATCATCGAAGCATGCGCAAAAGTAAAACGCGAAGCGGAGCAAAAAAGTATGGAGTGTGGAGTGGAGAATGCAAAAAAAAACTCCCCACTCCCCACTCCCCACTCCCCATTCAAAATGGTTCTCATCACCAACGCCAGCATGTTTCATCGCCCGCATGTGCAGCGCGGTCTGGCGATTCTTGACGAGAACAACGGCGAGATCTGGGCGAAGCTCGATGCGGGCACGGATGAGTATTATCACCTTATTGAGCGCACGCTGATTCCATTTCGCCAGATATTGGATAACATCACAACCGCCGCGCGGGTGCGGCCGCTTGTGATTCAGTCGTTGTTCATGCGCGTGGCAGGCGAGCCGCCTGCCGTCACGGAGCTGGAAGCATTCTGCGACCGCCTCAACGAGGTCATGGCCGCCGGCGGGCAACTCAAGCTCGTGCAGATTTACACGGTAGCTCGTCGACCGGCCGAGTCGTTCGTCGCGCCGCTCACCGACGCCGAAGTCGACGCGATCGTAGACTTGGTAAAAACGCGCACGAATCTTCCGACCTGCGC
>CAZGMU010000423.1:0-433 GCA_964526975.1 uncultured Planctomycetaceae bacterium | reverse complement strand
CCCACAAACGGCGCCACAAATGCCCACCGTTGCCGTTTAAACCCCGCCCGAACCGGATTCTCTTCCACATACTGTATCGCCGCCCTCATCTGCTCCACCGTTAACAGCATCACCTTCCATCCCCGCCCACCCCAAGGACTCGGCAATTGTCGCCGGCCGCCCCCATACCTCTGCATCGGATTCAATCCCTCTTCGTTCAATCCGCGTGTTCCCGCGCGCTTGAGGCAAGCCATCAACTCATCGCCATCGAATGAGTGCGCCGCGACAACCAGATGCACATGATCCGGCATGATGGCGCACGCGTGGATCATGAGGTTGATCTTTGACGCCATCGCGCCGATTCCGCGCGCGACTGCCCGCGCTTGGACCCCATTCAATTCAACCGGCGGATACTTGAGCGAGTCTTTCGCTATTCTGCGTAACTGCACATCAT
>CAZGMU010000422.1:0-4224 GCA_964526975.1 uncultured Planctomycetaceae bacterium | reverse complement strand
CGTGTCTCCGTGGTTATTCCGGAAATGGGGAAGTTATGATTGAGTCGTTCCTTAGAGCTCGTCAAACGCTGCAACCTTGGTACAGGAGAAGACGCATGCAAGTTAAGGCGCTGCCAACATTGGTGCTTGTGATATGGATCGCGGGATGCACGAGCGCGCCAGTCTGGGCAAAGGAAAGCGAGTTCAACGAGGCGGTAAGTGTCGGCGAAAAGGCGCCCGATTTTTCCGATCTGCCAGGCATCGACGGCAAGAAGCATAGCCTGGGCGAATACAAGAAGGCGAAAGCAGTGATCGTCGTGTTCACCTGCAATCACTGCCCCGTGGCGATGGATTATGAAGATCGGCTCGTGGCATTGCAGAAGGAATATGGTAAACGTGGCGTGCAACTAGTGGCCATTTGTGCGAACACGGAAGAAGAAAACAGTCTCGACAAGTTGAAGGAGCGTGCTGAAAGCAAAAAATTCGGCTTCCCTTACTTGCGTGACCTCGATCAAAAGACGGGCCGCGCGTATGGCGCCGCGAAGACACCGCATGTGTTTCTATTGAACGGTGATCGAGAGATCGCTTACATGGGTGCGATCGACGACAACGCGACGCCCGAAAAGATTTCGAAGCACTATCTGCGGGATGCAATCGATTCCGTGCTTTCGAACAAAGAGCCCACGACCAAAGAGACGCAACCGTTCGGCTGCGGCATCCGGTACAAACGGCGGCCCGCGCTTCGCACGACAACGAGTGGAAAATAGCCCCAGAATCTCGATCTAAACGCAATCGGTTTCCAGCACCATCGCATCGTGTGGTTGCAGAGCCGTTCACTCAGGGGTTGCGCCGCTTGCAAGATTCGACGACGAACGCTAGCAATGCGAGTCGCAGCCGCGCTCGTTGAACAAATCTTTCGCTATCAGCGCGGCGAGTTTGCATCTTGGCAAGACTTTGCGGCCGATTGTCGTGGGACTGGTTGGGCTGAATCGCAATCGATCAACTGCGATTGGTTGGATGTCCGACGTTACCAAGGTTGGGTGCGTGACTTTTGTGTGCTTGGCTGTTTGTGCAAAAGGCTTCTAATACCGGGGGCTATCGCCCCACGGCTGATGGGGCGGCTATGGCAGGACACCTGCGGACATTGCTTGCACTGCTCGCATTGGCAATTGTTGCGGCGCCGCTGCGCGCTCAAGAATTGTTGCCACCGCCCCCGCTCGATTCGGTTGGGACGCAGGCAAACTTCGACATCCCAGCGCTAAACGTCGCCCCGCAGTTCGAATATGGCCGGCCACACAAGGTGGTCGACTCGCTCGGTTGGGTGTTCGGCATTCCAAAGAAGGTCGTGCTATGGGATCGACGCGCGGTCAACCATCGTGTGTCTGCGGAGACAGAACAGCAACTGGCTCAATACTTGCAAGACAATGGGCTATCGACGACCAAGGTGCGAATCAATCAATACGACCCGATTGGCGAGTGGAAGCGATTGCACGATAACAAAGAGGTTGGCGCTGGATGGCGCTATACGGTCGGCGCCTTCGGCACGTTGGCGTACACGCTGATACCAGGGCGCGTATTTGGAGCCGATCGATACAACCCCTACACGGACAGCATCTACATTTACTCCGACATTCCCTGCATCGCTCAAGAACAAGCCGCCCACGCCAGGCTTATCCATGCTCGACCCCACCCGGGCACTTATGCCACGATGACATCGCTGCCGGTGGCCCGGCTTTGGCCCGCAAAGCAAATGAAGAGCGAGGTGCTCGACTATACGCTGGCAACAGGAACAGACGCGCAGCACGAAGAGGCCACGCGAATATTGTACGCGGAGTTTGGGGCCGAGGTTGGCGGACAGGCTTCCATGTTTTTTGGAGGCAATATCCCGATCACATTGGCCGGGGCAAGCATTGGTCACATCGCTGCACGCTACAATTCCGTGATGGGGCCAGAAGAAGAATCGCCGGAACCAGGCACCGAGATAACGGCGAGCCATGTGAAGGAAACCGAAGCGGAGGAAATGAAACGGTAAGCTGCTTTCTGGCCGATAGCTGACAGCCGATAGCCGAAAGTTCTTATCGAGTCCAATTACCGCGCGGTTCTCAATAGTAGGCCCAAGCTCACCGATATGAGGCGCCAAAAGTTGCTTGTGCTATTTCGCTGCTATTGTGTGCTATAGAAATTCGAGCTCACGGAAGGCGTGAAGGCCTCGTCTTAGTGGTACGATCGTGGCAATTGCCCCCACGACAATCGCCGCGCCGTTGCCGACGATCAACCACATCTTTAGGTTTTCAGGACTGCCAAAGGGTGTGAAGAATGGCTGATTCCCCGTCAGCAGATAAAAGTGGCAGGGCAGGGCGGTCAACACCACGATGACCATGATGTAGAGAGCGCTCAGGACGAGATTGAGCGTTCCGCCAAAACCGGCGGCAATCTTGGAAGGCGAAGTTTCGTGGAAATTGGGCATCATGGCGCCAAACCCAACTGCGATAGACGACAACCCCAAGCAAAGAAGCACGCAAGTCAATTGGTGGACCACGACAACCAGCATCGGCACGTGCAACATGATATCACTCAATAGCACCAACAGCGAGCAGGGTATCCACGAGCCGATCGAGGCGAACCAGAACTTACTCCACAGGATCGTATCACGTTCGATGGGCAGCAAGCCGACGATCCAGAAACATTGGCCTTCGAGGCTGATCATCGGATAAATGAAGCGGGTCGTGAACGTCGAGAGAATCAGCCCGACAACCGCAAGATTGAGAAAGCTGACCATGTTGATCCAGGTGACATAACCGATATCGCTGTGAGGATTATTGAACCGATCGACGTTGAGGAAATAAAGCCCCAACAAGCCGAAAAAGATCAAGAATTGCGACCACTGCACGGGATCGCGGCGGAGAAGTCGCCAGTCTTTGATGAGCAACAATTGCAGCGGCAGTGGAAATGGCGAGAGGAGAAAGGAGAAAAGACGATCCGAGATCGCTCCACCAACTTGTCGCCGTACGGCCGGCCTGACCGCGAGATTTGCATAGCTGATGCGATACCAGTGTTTCGCCGCCCAGACGGTGAGCACATGGAAGAACAGCGCATTAGAAACCAGCAAAGCCAAATAAAGCACGCTTTGCACGACCGGAAGCTCGCTGATTCTATCGACCGAGATAACCGCCGGCGGGCGGGCCGCTTCAAGCAGGCCGTTTGTCAGCCATGTACTAGGAAGCCATTCCTGCTCAGTGAATCGAAATCGATGAAGCGTGTCTTGGAACCACTCGGTTCCAAACAACTTGGATTGAGGGCTATTGATGGTGCGCCAAATCGGCGGCACGGTCATCGCAATGATAGCCAGCGCCGCGCAAGCGACGATGATTCGCCGCAGCTCAGGCAACTTATGAATAATGAACAAGCAGCATAGCGCGCCAATACCGCTAGGAATATACACGAACGAAATAATCAGCGGCAGCAACAGCAGGTAATAGTATGTGGGCGCCTCGACAACGAACCCGTAGGCGATCATGATCGGACTGGCCAGCAGGAAGAATCCCCAACTGCTGAAGAAGACTGCTTCTTGAAACTTGTAAAGAACGACGCGATCGGGGCGGGTCGGCAGTGTTAGTAGGTGGACTGTCTCGGGCGACTTATATAAACCCGTGTAGAGAATGATTCCCGAGGAGAACACGAGCATCACATTCAACGAGGCGAAGAAGAGGTGGAAAACGAATCGCACCGTTTGAGCGTGATACGGATTTCCCGCCGGAGCGATATTCACAATGATGAATTGGAACCCGGCGTAAAACAGCAAAAACAGGCCAAGCCAGAAGAACAGGCTCAGCCCGATGACCAACAGCGTTCGCAACCGGGCAGTGGTGAATAATTGAATAAGCTGCGTGCGCGTCACCTGGTAGCGGAGTCGCCAAAGGAGTTGGGCTTCTCCATCTTCGCTGGGCAAATCGCGAACGCTCGGCTCCCGGGGGGAAAAGCGGTCGACAGCAGGGCGTGAGCGAGGTTCAATCGTCGGTTCAGCCACGGCAGCCGTATTCCTTTACCCTGTTCCGTTGGCGGAAGTGACCGGACGTTCTGTAAGGTTTAGATACATCGCTTCAAGCGATTGCTGCTCGGGCGGAAAGCGCTCTCGCAAGACCTGGATGGTGCCGTCGAACAGCAAATGACCATGATTCATGATGCCCACGCGGTGCGCAATTTCTTCGGCGTGCTGAGCGTGGTCGATTCCTCGGACGGGTATCG
>CAZGMU010000421.1:0-4225 GCA_964526975.1 uncultured Planctomycetaceae bacterium | reverse complement strand
GCCTAGCACCGCCACTGATTTAGTTGTCACAATGCGAGCGCTTCGGTCGAGCATCGCTACGACCTCGCATTGTGATCCGTCTATACATATCTGGCGGATTTTGGCGGCGGCGGAAGATCCTGTCACGAGAAGGCAAGGAACAGCACCCTCGCCCTCTTGCTCAGGTTCAATCAGCATGCCTACTTCGTATTTCTCAACAAACCCTCGACATTTTCCTAAGTACGTCTCGAGTTGATCCCTGGTGGTGCCAATTGATTCTTGTGTACTTACCAGGTTCGCTAAATCGAGGCTTTCCCGTGATGCAACAGTATGCAACTCAGCGTTCGTGGGGTCGATCGCTACCGCCTCATCGAAATCGCGCTTCGCGAGTCCCGGTTGCCCCATTTTGGCGTAATTGCGTCCGCGATCGAGGAGGACCCAGCCATTAGAAGGGTCCAACTGCAGCGCAATCTCGTAATCTTCCAGGGCACGGTAATGCTGACCCGTATCGCGAAGAACGTTTGCGCGGTCGTGAAACCGGAAGAGCCGTTTAATTGGGTCCAGCCGAATAGCTTTGCTATAGTCTGCAGCCGCCTGTGTTAGATTTCCGGAATCGCGGTACGCATTTCCTCTCACGTGGAAGCGGAAGGCGCGGGTGGGGTCGAGTCGTATCGCCTCATTCAAGTCGGCGATGGCCCGAGGGAAATCACCTTGTTTCAGGTAGATTTCCCCTCTTTCTTGCCAGCGATACGCCCGTCGGGGATCGAGTCGAATACCCGCGCTTATGTCGGCGATTGCTTGGTCAAGTTTGCCTTTTGCTTTATAAGCCAATCCACGATTATGAAATGCTCCAGAGTTAGCACGGCCTGCCTTTAGCAATTTTGAACAAGCGGTGATGCTTCGATCAGGGTTTTGCTCGGCAAGCTCACAGTCCTTCCAAGTCGTGTCGCGCGCAAATGTATTGCTTGCTGCTAACAATGCGGCTAACAGCACTAAGAATGCGACTAACCTTTGACGACTTTCCATTCGCCACTCCGACAATAGAGGCTATTCACAGTCCAGGAAGGCTCGGAATACCCACCCGCGCTTGCCCTTGGTCAATGGGACAATGTACGCCCACCGGTGCCCGCTCCCATCAACCGTGATGTCACGAATTTCTACGCTCGTCCCGTTGTAGAGGGCCCCCAATATGGGACCGTTGGGGTTGGCGCGCACATTCAAGGGCGTTCCCGTTGGATCATCCACGGTGCAGTTTCTCCCCTGTGCAACAACGGGTGCACGATCGATCGTTATCAGGTAGTGGAAACGCAAAGCGGCGTTGTGGCTATCCCAGGTAAAGTCGACGATTCGACAGGAATCAGGATCGATCACCGGTACAGCGCCATCAAGCCTAACGTCGGTTTCGGAGTAAATTAATCCCTCGACGCGGTACGGCGCGGGAGGGCAGTTTTCGCTGAACACGAAGGCCACTCCCGAAAGGATGTTGCCGATCCTCTGTCCCTGGAAGAGCAGTGTGCCCGGCTGCACCCCAATCGCAGCAAGCCCCAGTCGGGGCTGGAGATAGTACATCCAACGATCCTCTCCCGAGCTTACCCAGCGGATGGTCGAGCCGTTGTGCGTCCAGATGCTCTCTCCGCCTCTTGCAGCTGAGGTGGGGAAAGCAGCCATCGCAGCAAGAGCGATCCAGAACCCGAAAAACGCGTAAACACGACGGATGCCCGGACCTCGGTCGACTCGAACCGTCTGGGCAGGATGGTGGCTTGGCACGATGATGGCGAGACCAGCGGCGAGTGGATATCGCATAACTTCTTCCTCGCGCATTGCTGGCTATCGGATTCGATAAATGAGGAAGCGCATTGATATCAGTCAAATATTGCCATGGACAAAAGTGGAATTCTGCATTTTAGGACAGCGGCCCGTGGGCGAATAAAGCCATTGAAAAAACTATTCGCCGTCCCCTGCCTCGCCGCATTGACTGCGGGCGCGTAGGCGCAGAACAAGCTGCCGGGCGAGTTCTACGAACTGCCTATGTTCATCCGGCGCGAGTTAAGGGTATCCGCGCCAGCTGCGCGGAGCAGGTAGTGACACCATCGAGAGGGGGTGTTCCAGGCGGAAGGTCGGGTTTGATCGGAAGGGGAGCGGTTGTTCTGATCGCCTCCAAGACCAGTGGTGCCGACTCCTTCTAACAAGGCATGACCGGCATGCCTACGATGCCGAGAAAGCCGACGCCTTGCCAACTTGGTCGAGCACATCGTCAATCCGAGTGAAAACGTCACTCCGTTTGAAAGGATGGAATAATGAAAAAGCTCGTAATCGTCGCATTTGCCGCGATGTTCATCTCGCCTGCAGCGGCTCCCAGTCAATGAAGTTCGGATTTTATTCGCATTTATATACTTGACAAATGCGAGTATATTCCTAGGATGATTCGACCTGAAGCGACCCAGCAGGCTGGCGCGCCCTAGACCCCCTAGCGATAGGAGCAAATGCGTTTCGCAAACCGAGAGGTCGGATTGTGAGACGAGATGTTGAAACGTGTATCGGAAATTTCCCAATCAATCGAAAATGGCCTCCCGTCACGAGGCCAAATGTCATATCCTCGTGCGCCCTCTCATTTAGTACACGGCATGGTTGCATCTGTCAAAATAAAAAATTTCCGCGGATTTCAGGACCTGAGCGTCGAAAATCTCGCGCTGATCAACATTTTGGTTGGGGATAACGGCTCTGGAAAGACGGCTTTTCTAGAAGCTCTTTACCTAGCTGTATCGGGTAGCGCGGACAAGCCATTTACGCTTAAGCAATGGCGCGGGCAAGATATCACCTTTCAGACAGGGTCGGTGGATAGCGTTGTCGAAGCCATTTATGCAGACCTGTTTCATGACCCAAATTCGGAAGAACCTATTTCGATATTGCTGGCAGGCCAAGGTTTCGAGAATCGTCAGCTAGTGATTTCAAAAGCGGCCCGCGAAGTGACTGTGCCGACCGAGCCCTTTAGAAACCGCCAAGCGCCCATCCCGTCACAATCCACTACGGTTCCTATAGCCCTTACTTGGACCGACGACGCGGGGAATAGCTTTACGGTACGACCACGACTCGGAACTCAAGGACTCGTTTTCGAAGGTACGAACGAGAAAATTCCGAACAGCTATCTTTTTGCGTCGCAGAATCCTATTTCTATGTCGGATGCTGCGGCTCAATTTTCGGCACTTAGAAAGCGGCGAGAACTCGATAAGTTTCGCAAAGTGTTTTTGTCTGTCTTTTCTCAAATTTCGGATATTGACCTCGCGGAAAGCGCAGGCGCGTCGGTTCTTGTCGCAGACGTTCCTTGGGCTAAACAGCTTTTACCACTACCGTTGCTATCTGGTGGAACGAATCGGGCTGCCGCAATTCTTCTTGCGATGTCACATCGCGAAGATGGCCTCGTGATGATCGACGAAATTGAAAACGGAATTTTTCACGCTCGACAATTGCAAATGTCGGCCGCTCTTTTGGCAGTCGCGCGTGAATATCGCACCCAGCTATTAATGACCACACCCACGGAAGAATGGATCGAACATTTCTTTGAAGCGTGTGGTAATCGTGCAGATGATGTTGCGTTCTGGCGACTTGAACGCAGAAAATATGGCCCATTCATTCGCAAGTTTACGCTAGATGAATTTCGTTCTGGCATGGCGTCGGGTGAGATGCGGTGAGATGGAAGCCTTATGAACTTAATCTGCGCGACTATCAAAAAGTGATAGTCGGAGAAGGCGAATCTGACAGAAACTTCTTTGCGGCATTCTGTAGGGCTAATCAAATTGATGGATTCGGTTTTGCTTTTACGGGTATGCACACAACCGCTCCCTACCAACCTAGCGGGTTTCCCGAGTTTCAACGTTATCTTCCGGTGCTTGAAGGTCTAAGCGGATTCGAGAAGCTGACCGATATTGTTATTGCGTGTGATGCCGGTGAGAATCCGAACGGAATTGTTCAAAGACTGAGAACGCAAATCCGGCACGCAAATAGTCTTGTCGGACGCCAAGTTTTCTCTGACGAGATTGCCGCCAATGCCATCGCCACGAACGGCCCGCCGCGTGTTCATGTGTTGCTAGTTCCTCATGACCGCCCAGGTGGGCTGGAAACGATCTGTAACGACGTCGCGCGTGACCATCAAAATGTCGATCCCAATCCTCAACGTGGTTCAATGATTGAAGGCTGGGTGAACACGTTCGCAGATAGCGCGTGTGTAGGCTGGACGGCAGAGAAGCGA
>CAZGMU010000420.1:0-4242 GCA_964526975.1 uncultured Planctomycetaceae bacterium | reverse complement strand
CGGTTTTCGGATTGCGGATTGCGGATTGGCTTGCTTGTTCGTTACCGACTGAGTACTTAGTACCAGTCGTACGAATTTTTGAAACCGCGTTTGCGGCCGTGCTTGTTAAATAGCTTGGCGAGACTTGCGGCCCTCGCACAATCAATTCGCCGATCTCGTTCGGTGGCAATTCCTCGGTGTCGTCGATGTTTGTGATAGGTTCATCGGTAATGCGAATCACCCGCCATTCGATCGAGTCGAACTTGCGGCCGACGCAGACTCCGGCCCCTTGGGCGGTGAGGTTCGCTGTCTCGTTAAGAATCTCCGCAGCTTCGATTGTCGATACGGGCAGGCACTCGGTGGCTCCGTACGGTGTGTGCATCTTCGCGCCAGCGGCGACGAAGTCGAGTGTTCGTTTCAGGACTTCCGCTGGGACGGGGGCACCGCACGAGAAGACCTGTTGTAGTGAATCGATTCGCGAGCCTGCTCGTGCACAGTGGTCGCTCAGTAAGCGCCACACGGCTGGTGATGCAAAGGCCTGATCGACTTTCCAATCATTGGCGGCGGCGAGCAGCTTTTTGGGATCGGCTGAACCTGGCCTGGAGAAGTCCATCTCCGGCAACACGGTGGTCACTCCCATCGCCGCGTTAAACAAGGCGAACAACGGAAAGCAGCCCAGGTCGGTTCTACCAGCTTCGATGCCATACATGGCTTGAATTTCGGCGACCTGAGTATCGAACATCTGCTGCGTGTAGAGCACACCCTTGGGCACTCCTGTGCTGCCAGATGTGAAGATAATCGCGGCCTCATCGGTAGCGTGAGTTATTGGGGCAGGCCCTTTGCTCCCATTGCCCATCGCTCGCACGCCGCTGAGTGTCTTTCCGCCCCAGAACCAACGGCGACCGACGGTGACGTTCCAGCAGGCCTGTGGGAATCGTTTTTGGAGAATGGTGCGGGCGGCTTGTGCCGGGCTAATGGCAACAAATCCCTCGGGCCGCGCTTCCGACAGGCAACGGATCAAGTTCTTGCGCCCCAGCCCCGGATCGACCAATACAATCACCATTCCGGCGCGGAGCAAGGCGAAAACGAGTGCCACGAAATCGATGCCGGGTTTCACCAGCAAAGCCAAGCGCGTCCCCGTCGGCACTCCCCAGGCAGCCAGGCCATTGGCAATTCTCGTGACATCCGCCTCGAGTTCCGCGAAGGTGATCGTCTCGTAGAGCGCGCCAGAAGGGCCACGTTGCAGTTCACGTCCCTTTGCACCACGCTGTCGGGGGCAGATCACGGCAAGCGAATCGGGGATGGCCTGGGCCAATGCCGTCAGTCGATCAGTAACATTCAATCGGTGCTCGGCAGCCGGAGCGGGAATTGTCTCTACATCGGCCATCCGACCGAGTTTAGGCCACTACCGGCGCTCTGACAACGCACGGCCGCGGGACAGACTTTCAGTCCGTCCAGAATTTCTATTCGACAAAGGCTCTCGGTATATGCCTTACCGGGTGGCAGACCATATTGGTCGCACGGCTTGCGAAGTTGCTCCAGGCCGCTCGGGCGTCCAGGAGGGCTTCTGTGCCATCTTGGCTGGTGCAGGCTTGGAAGGAGCCGCATGAATCTGCTTAGGAAGTTCATGGCGATACGAGGGCGACGGACTCGATTTTTCCTTTGCCGCGATCATTGGCACAGGTTCGCTCGATGCTCGCCATCCCCTGCCTGTGTCTTCTGGCTCTGCTGGTAAAACCCCAGGTTTGCCAGGTTGGGCGGTCGACCAGTCGCTTTCGTTGAAGGAAACGGGCGTTTCGAGGGCATCTGCCGAAGCCGAGAGTTCTTCTTGTATCGTGGATTCAGCCGATGTCTCGACATGGCTTGCCGCCACCGCTGGTTCTTCGGATGCCCACACACGGTCGGTTCGTGATGAGAATGCGCCTGGCTTTCCCAGATTTACCTTCGCATGACTGAATTGTCGCGAGCCTTCGTTCGCTGCCAGCTTGGCCCACAATTCGGTTGGGCCATCGACTTTCGTATCGGCTGGCAATTGGACCGTGAATCGCATCGTCGGTTTGCCCGCGCTCGAGTTCACTGCTGCGGCAACTTCATTGGGGCCGAAGTCCCACCGGGCAAGCCGGTACTGCACGCCATCTTGCGAGCTGAGCAATGCGAGCGACACTTCTCCCTCGAATCGCGCGGCATGTCCCGATGAATCAAACGGTTCGATATCGACGACTAGCCGCGGACCACCATTGTCGTTCGCCACGACCTTACCGGAGAGCAAAATGTTCGACGAAGTCGCGCCTTCTGTTTGCGCGGCCGAAGAATCGTAAGATGCGAGCTGTGCGTAGTGGTCATGATTGGCAGCTTCGGCTATTAGCTGCGAATTATTGGATAGATTCCGGAGTTTATTTTGTCCCAGCGGTGGAATGTCCGGCGAGTCTACATCCGGCGCCGAGGTCGGTGGCTGATCTACTCTCGGCGTCGTGTTTTGTTGTGGTGGGGGAACCTGGTGCGTAGCTGGCGGGGCGATTGGCGCGCGAGGTGAAGGTTGAATGCCGCGGTCCACGGAAGTTCCGTTTTGCATCTCGTTCAGTTGTCGCCGTAGCGAAGCGTTTTCTGACCGGAATTGACAGACCAACTGCTGGTACTGCTGGATGTAGTCCTGCATGGCCCACATCTGGTCTTCGCGCATCCGGCGGTCGCGGGCAATCAGGTCGCGCTCGCCATTGCTTTGGCAGCCGGCGATCACCAACACCGTCAGCGCAACCGCACAGAGTCGCGTGAGTTTCGCGCAATGCCGTCGCGTGTTGTACATGCGAGGATGCAAGGCAAATACCTGAAAAGACCCAGCGGGCCGTGGCTGTAGAGGAGGAGGGAGTCGGCCGAAAAGCCGGTGTTCCAGGGGCGGTTAATAGAAAACCACCGAATCAGGGTCAAGGCGAGCATTCGAAACGAGCAAACGCAGCATTCGGCGCAGGCAATGCTGGCTTACTACGAAAAAACGCGGGGCAGGCAAGAACGCCTGCCCCACGGCATACGAAATATCGCTGTCAGCAGTCGCAAATCTAGCTTGCAACTGCTTTGGTTTGGTCTAGACTCGCAATCACTTTATCGATGAGCCGGTATTCCAGGGCTTCCTCGGGCGACATGAACTTATCGCGATCGGTGTCCTTTTCGATCTGTTCGAGCGAGCGGCCCGTGTGGTTGAACAGGATACGATTTAGTCGATCTTTGGTCCGCTTGTATTCGGTCGCGTGGATCAAGATGTCTTCGGCCGTGCCTTCCATCCCGGCGGAGGGCTGGTGAATCATGATTCGAGCGTTGGGGAGCGCATGTCGCTTCCCTTCGGCTCCGGCGGCGAGCAACACAGCGCCCATCGAGGCGCATTGGCCCAAGCAATAGGTGGCCACGTCGCACGAAACGAACTGCATCGTGTCGTAGATCGCCATCCCGGCGGTGACGCTGCCACCTGGCGAGTTGATGTACAGATGGATGTCGGCTTTCGGGTCGTCTGATTGCAGAAACAGCAATTGGGCGACAAGCAGGTTGGCCACCTCGTCGTTCACAGCCGAGCCTAGAATCACGATGCGGTCCTTCAGTAGGCGGCTGTAGATATCCATCGCCCGCTCTTCGCGGCCGCTCTTCTCGATCACATAAGGGATTAGTGGCATATGTTTTTCGCGCGTTCGGGTTATTTACTTGCAGTTATTGATCAAATTGAACCACGACGACACGGCGTAAATGCAAAGATGCAGATCGAAATGGTCTCTACTCAATCTTCGTCGTGTCCGTCGTGCCGTTGTGGTAAAAACTATTCCTCGTCTTCGCCGCCCGGTTGTTTGAGCAGGATGTCATCGACGATGCCAAAAGCTTTCGCTTCTTCGGCCGTCATGTAGTAATCGCGGTCACACGCCTTGGCGATCTCTTCGACGCTTTTGCCAGTGTGGTTGGCGAGAATTTCGTTCAGCGCTGCTCGGGTACGCAGGATTTCGTTGGCTTGAATCTCGATGTCCGAAACCTGGCCGCCCACGCCGCCGTGCGGCTGGTGGATCATTACCTTGGCATGTTGCAGGGAGAACCGCTTGCCTTTCTCACCACCGGCCAGCAGCACGGCTCCGCCGCTCGCCGCCAGACCGACGCAATACGTGGCCACGGGGCATGAGATCATCTGCATCGTGTCGTAGATTGCCAGCGTGGCCGATACGCTGCCGCCGGGCGAATTGATGTAGAAGTGAATGTCTTTGCGGCGATTTTCGCTCTGCAAGTACAAGAGCT